>JAUSPW010000031.1 GCA_030652635.1 Pseudohongiella sp.
GACCACGACCACCATCACGCCCCGACCAATTACGGCAAGGCGTTTGCAATCGGTATCTCGCTGAACCTGGCCTTTGTGCTGATAGAAGCTTTTTATGGCTGGCGAGCAGGGTCATTGGCACTGCTCGCGGATGCTGCGCACAACCTCAGCGATGTTGGCGGCTTATTGCTGGCCTGGGCTGCCTTTGCTGCTGCGCGGTTGAAGTCCAATGCCCGACACACCTATGGCTGGCGCCGCGGATCAATTCTGGCCAGTTTTACCAATGCCATCATTTTGTTAGTCGCCATGGGATCGCTGGCTTGGGAGGCTGTTCACCGCTTTCAATCGCCTGCGTCCGTTGATGCGGCAACAGTGATGGTGGTTGCCGGCGTGGGCGTCGTCATCAACAGTGTTACTGCATGGCTGTTTCTTGCAGGCAGCAAAGGCGATTTGAATATCCGTGGCGCATTCCTGCACATGGCCGCGGATGCGCTGGTGTCAGTGGGCGTTGTGTTGGCGGGCGCATTGTACCTTTGGCAAGGCTGGGCATGGATCGATCCGGTAGTCAGTTTGTTGATAGCGCTGGTGGTGGTACTTGGCACCTTGTCGTTGTTCCGGCGCTCACTGCACTTACTGTTTGACGGTGTACCCGACGGCATCGAACTGTCGCAGGTTCGCCAGTGTCTGCTGGATATTGATGGCGTGCTTGATGCCCATGACCTGCATGTGTGGGCAATGAGCACGGCAGAAAACGCCCTCACTGCTCATCTGGTTGTCGCCACAGACACGGCGGATCGTGATGTCATTTTGCAACTCGCCCTAGACGATCTGCATAAACGTTTTGAGCTGAGGCATGTGTCCTTGCAAATTGAGTCACAAACCTTCAGCAGCCACTGCCCGCTGAACAAGGCATGCTGATGAACCGCCTCACACTGGAGCGCCATCAAGTCTGGGTTTACCTCACCGCTATCATCAGTGGACTATTTCTCGGCACCGCTCAGCCAGCTTTGACCAAACACTTTGAGACTCTGCTATGGCCGACATTGGCTCTACTGCTTTACACCACTTTTTTACAGGTTCCGCTGCTGCATGTGCGCGACGCCTTTCGCGACAGACGATTTGTACTGGCCATTCTGCTTGGAAACTTTGCACTGATTCCCTTGCTCGTTTGGTTGGCGCTGCTCTGGCTACCCGATGATCCGGCGTTACAGCTTGGCGTGTTGCTGGTGTTGTTGGTGCCCTGCACCGACTGGTTCATCACCTTTACCCAGCTGGGGCGCGGCGATGCAGCGCGCGCGATGGCGGTGACGCCGCTCAACCTAATGCTGCAATTGATACTTTTGCCCTTCTTTTTGTGGCTGATGTTACCAAGCGCCGAACTGAGCATCGCAATCAATACAACAGAGATGCTGCCCGCTGCGTTGTTGCTGATTGGATTGCCATTAATTGCTGCTCTGCTGACGGAACGCTGGGTTGAGTCAGCATCCGACCGGATCATTTTGCGCGAGCGACTCGCGTGGTGGCCGGTGCCCTTGTTGGCGACAGTAGTGTTTTTGATTGCAGGCACACAACTTGAAACAGTACGTCATGCTGGTGCGGTATTGGTGAGCGTATTGCCGGTTTTTATTGGTTTCCTGTTGCTGACAGCCCTGATGGCACGGGTTCTGACCAAACTGCTGCACTTGTCGATTGCCTCTGGGCGCACGCTGGCCTTCAGTATGGGCACCCGCAACTCGTTTGTAGTACTGCCGTTTGCACTGGCTCTACCAGCAGGCTGGGAAACTACCGTGGTAGTGATTGTGTTTCAGTCGCTGGTTGAGCTGTTTGGGATGGTTTTTTATATGTGGTGGGTACCGCGAGGTTTGTTTCGGGACGCGACGGATTAAGAGAACGCGTCCGCACGATCAGTATGAGACATAGTCAGATGTGACTCCGTAATGTCTCACTCTACCGACCATAGTAAAACCGCAACATAGAATACGCGGCACCAAACGGTATCAGCGAGAGCAATAGCACCTTAATGATTGCAGTTCCCGGCCACCCGTCAGCCGGGAACACCACCATTGTGTTCATCAAAATCAATAGTGCAAAGTAGAGAGAAGTTTTCCGGTTTACGAAACTGCTGAACTTCCTTGAATCAGCTTGTGGGATGGCAGCAGGTATGACCCACAGACCCACCCACACTGTTATAAAGGTACTTAGTCCTGTCAACACATCCATGTTGCTCTTCGCCGACTCGAGATAAATGAACGTTGGTTTTTTTAGCTGACAGCCTTTGGGTCTAACTTTTGTTTTATAAATCCAATTGCGATACGAATCATGCCACCTGAGCTTTTATTGATACAGCTCAGTATTCCCTGCCGTCAATCAGAGTATCAACCAAAAGAGCCTTGTTCGCATGTGCTTACAGCAGATTAGGTATTCGCAATGTGTAGGGTAACGAAGACGGTGTAAACGATCCATCGTGTTAGTGTGCGCAACCGACTCGTGTCCCGATGCAACTAAATTTCACCTGAGACTGCCTTTCATGAGAACAAACATCAACAAACTCTTCTGCATGCTCCTTTTTGTGATGAGCCTGGCACCGTCTATGCAGACGCAGGCGGTCACTACTTTCGCGCGTGAAACCGGGATGCCATGTGCGGCGTGCCACTTTCAAAACTTTCCGGCGCTGAACAGCATGGGACGTGATTATAAATCCAACGGCTATACCCTGATGGCACCAAGCCTGATCGGGGCTTCTCCATTACGGATTTGAGTTGATGAACACGGGGTGTTGCTCTTGTCGCCAGTGATAACCGATTCTTCGCCAATTTCAGTAAATGGTCGCCACGTACCTTTGGCGACAAATCAGGTGCGGCAGACGCCAATTATCTGCGTCTGGCACTCACACCACAAATTGGCAAGTGGGATATGGGTGTTGGCGTTCAGTCCTGGAGTGGCAGCGCCAGTTTGCCGGACGGGGTTGGCATTGCAGAAACAGATGCCTGGGCGGTCGACTTCCAGGCGCAGGGCGCTGTCGGGGAGAAGCCTCTCGGCGTCTATGTCTCTCATGCCAATGCAGCGGCCACGGCGGCCGGCTCAGCTAGACGCAACCTGTTTAACGCGAATCCGCGTGACCGTTCTGCCACTGCCATTGTTGGGCAACTCGGCGTGATACCGGGCAAGGGCACCCTACTGCTCAGTTACCGCAAAGGCGATAACGGCAGATTAGTGAATTATTCAGACAATGCTGTGATGATTGGCGGCACTTATCTGGTTTGGCCGAATGTCCAGTTACAACTTAACCATACCGAGTATTCAGGCAGCGCCTATCGCGGCACCCCTGTCAATGGCACGCGGATGACAACATTGATGTTGTACACGGCTTTCTGATCAAAAATAATTCCAGCAAACGACGGAAATTTACAATCATGCGCAGCCTTCATACCGAACGACATCGCACCCAACACATCAGTGGCTTGCGCGCTGCCGTGTTGGGTGCCAACGACGGGATAGTCTCCACAGCCAGTTTGATTATTGGTGTAGCCGCCGCCAGCGCTTCTCAAAGTGCTGTTCTGGTCGCTGGCGTTGCCGGTCTGGTGGCGGGCGCCATGTCGATGGCGGCAGGCGAGTACGTATCTGTCAGCTCTCAATCAGACACGGAGCAGGCCGACATCGCGCGTGAACGCACAGAACTGGCCACCGAGCCTGCCAAAGAACATGCCGAGTTGGCTGAGATTTATGTAAGGCGCGGGCTTGATGCAACCTTGGCGCAGGAGGTCGCGCGACAACTGATGGTTAAAGACGCACTGGCAGCCCACGTTCGCGACGAACTGGGTCTCTCTGACGTTGCCAGTGCCAGACCCTTGCAGGCGGCCGTTTACTCGGCACTGGCCTTTACGCTGGGCGCTGGTTTACCGCTGTTGACCGCATGGCTAGCGCCGGAAGCATATCTTGCGAGTGTTGTTGGCGTAGCATCGCTGGTGTTTTTGATGTTACTGGGAGCGCTCGCCGCCTATACCGGTGGCGCCAGCATTCTCAAGGGCATCACTAGCGTAACATTCTGGGGGGCCATGGCCATGATTGTCACTGCCGGAGTGGGCTTGCTGTTTGGTGCAATGGGTTGAAACCCACCTGATTGGCACCCGCCAACACATTAAGGTCAGCGTCATATATCTCGCTGCGCACATCCAGTAACCCAAGCACGGTATGGAAATAATTGTCGTGGGACAGTGGACTGTTTGCCTGGGCCAGTGCCCGTTGATGCGCTGCGGTGTCGTCCCCCAGCCACATCATCGCTGCAACATGAGTTTGTGCTTCTGGAGCGATGGCATAGGGTAGACCGTGCAAGTACAGCCCCATTTCCCCGAGTGATTCACCGTGATCGGCCATATAAAACATCGCGGTTGAGAAGTCAGTCTGATACGGCATCAGAAACTCAATCACACTCGCCAAAAAGTGTGAGCTGTACGCCAGTGCATTGTCGTAAGCATTCACGATCTCCTCTCGGGTACATTTCTCAAGCTGATTGCTCTCACAGACCGGCGTGTAACGCTCGAAAGCCTTGGGATAGCGCTTGTAGTAGGCCGGACCATGGTTACCCATTTGATGCAATACAACCACAATATCACCCTCGGGGTGCTGCGTGATGTAGTCGTCCAGCCCGCTTAGCATCCCTATATCGCGGCACTCAGTGTCACAGACGGGATTCACCTCCGGGCTACGAAAATCTTCAAATGCCACTGCAATCGCCACGCCTTTTGAGTCTGAGTTGTTATCGCGCCACAACACATTTGCACCCACTTTGCTCAGCACATCGAGTACATTTTCCTGTGCTTTGGCTTCACCTAGTTTGAAGTTGTCAAACGTGCTTAGCGAGAACATACAGGGCACGGAAAAGGCGGTGGATGTTGCACATGAACTGACTTCGGGGAAATTCACAATATCGTGTACAAGCAATGCATCATTGGTTTCGCGCTCGTATCCATTTAATGACCAATGATCCGCGCGCGTCGCCTCGCCTACTATCAGAACCACCAGTTTGCGGACCTGGCTGTCGCGATCAATATAGGCATCATTGCCGATTACCGCCCGGGGCCCTGCACTGGCTTCAGCAACACTGCTGACATACTTCACGGAGGAATAAATCAACGTCAGCGGGTTCATGTAGTAGCGCAAATCCTTGTGCTCACGAATAAAGCTGGTGTACTGGTCGGCCATCAGAAACAGGTTGCCGGCAATCACCACCAGCAAAACCGCAATCAGCTTGAATCGTGCCGTGATTTCTCGTAGTGGGGTATCGCATCTCAATGGCAATTTGTAAACGAGAAAAGCCGGTAAAACGCCTAACAAAGCCACATACAAAAGCAGGCGCAGACTGAGCAGATCAAACACTTCCCGGGAATCGGTCATGACCGAGTTTTGTATCATCGCAGAGTCAATAATAACGTTGTAACTGTTCATGAAATAGCTGCCTGCCGCCGCCACAGGAAACAGCAGCATCAGCGCGGGTTTTAGCGTGAACTTATTCAGTGCCACTGCCAGAAAAACAGCAATTGAGCTGATCAGTACCAGCGAAAGCGAGATTAAAAAACCTGCATTTCCCGGTTCGGAATAAGTGGCATAAACATTGCGAAAAAATGCAAGGTTATAGGCGATCGTAAAAAAAAGGGCAGCAACTAAAATGACGCCATTGCTGCCCGTGGTTCTTAACGCACTCATACCTGCTCCTGCTAATCGGCTGCTGACGTGTTGTTCAACGTCAGCGTTTAAATATGGCTAGAGTGTGCGCCCGAAGTATTAAGGCAGACTTAACGCGGTGTATTGCTTACCTCCCCTGCGACACTATGTCGCATTGAGTCCCCGCCGCACTTCCCTACACTGTATCTAAAATAAAACCACCCTCCCGTACGAGATCGACCTTTATGCCCACTCAAAAACTGCTGGCTCGACATATTGCTGCCCTCACAGCGCTGACCGCTGCATTTGCTGCCAACGCTCAGGACACCCCTGCCATTGAAGAAGTCACCGTGTGGGGTGCCGCCAACAGTCAGCGCGCTGCGGCGTCGCATCCGAGCAGCATTCTGACCCAGCAGGATCTGGTCAGCATCAACGTCACCACCACTGAAGACGTGGTGAAGTTCGAGCCCAGTCTGGTCATCCGCCGGCGCTTTATTGGTGATGCCAATGGCACCATGGGCATGCGCGGCTCCAATATGTTCCAGACGTCACGTTCGATGGTGTTCGCTGATGGTGTGCCCTTGCACTACCTGCTGCAGTCGCGTTTTAACGGCGCGCCGCGCTGGACCATGGTGTCGTCAAGTGAGATCGCTCAGGTAGAAGTGTTGTACGGCCCGTTTTCTGCCGAGTTCAGTGGTAACTCCATGGGCGGCGTGGTATTGATTGAATCCGCCATCCCGCAAGAGCGCGAGTTCCACTTTGACAGCTCCTATTTCTCTCAGGATTTCAGCGCCTACGGATTCAGCGACACGGTTACTGGCCACAAGATGTTTTTCTCTTATGGCGACAAAATTGGTGATACCAGCATTTACTTGTCCTACAACCGTCTGGACAGTGAGTCCCAACCGCAGTCGTTCTATTTTGGTGCAAATACGACCGCAGCCAATGCCACTGCTGTTAGCGGCGGTGTGGTTGGCAACGACGAGCGCTCTGACTCCCGATTGTGGTTTGGTGATACCGGCGTCCAGGACACACTGACTGACAACTTTAAACTGAAGATCGGCCAGGATTTTGGTGACTGGCAAGCCTTGCTGAATATTGCTTACGAGGATCGTTACAACGGCTCCAACAAACCCAATAGCTACCTACGCAATGCCACTGGCGCGACAGTCTGGAGTGGTAATGTGCTGCAGGATGGTTTCAGAAACAATGTGCCGGCTGCACGTTTGGGGGTATCCGAGCAGGAGCGTGACAGCCTGTCGCTGGGTTTGCGCGTCCGCGGCCCGGTTGCTGAGGGCGTCATCTTTGAAGCCAACGTCAATCAGTTTGAAATCCTGCGTGATGATAACCGTGCATCACAGGCAAATCCGGGAGACCGCGTGTACACGCTGGCGGGTCAGGTTAACTCTTTTGGTGATACCGGTTGGAAAAGTGCGGAAACCAAACTGGCATTCGACGAATTTCTGATGCCAGGCATGGGTCTGATTGTAGGCGCCCGCCATGACGCCTATGAACTGAATCTGGATGTATTCAGCACCACTGACCACCGAGTTGGTACATTCAATCGCTTTAACAGCCGCAGCGGCGGCGAAACCGACATCAATGCACTGTTTGCCCAACTCAATTGGGACATTAATGCCCAGTGGGATGCAGGTTTTGGCGTGCGCTGGGAAGCGTTCAACAGCAACAGCGGCTACTTCTCGCGCGACGTTGCCAGCACACCGGAATTTGATCTGGTCGCCGTGCCAAAAGCCTCGCGCAGTGAGGTGTCACCCAAGTTCTCGCTGGGTTACCAGGTGAATGAACCCTGGCGTGTGGCTTACGCGCTCGGCAAAGCGTATCGCTTCCCGATTGTGGAAGAATTGTTCAGCCAATACTCTGCTTATAACGCCATCAGCGTGGCCAATCCTGAACTACAACCTGAAGATGGTGTGCATCAGAACCTGATGATCGAGCGCGAAATTGCTGGCGGTTACCTGCGCGTTAACATCTTCCAGGAAAGTATTAACAATGTGATCGAATCACAGGCGGAAGTGTTGCCCGGTGGACTGACCGTCAGAACGTTTATTCCGGTGGATGAAATTGAGACCATGGGCGTTGAGTTTATTGCCAACGTGGATGATCTGCTGATCGATAATCTGGACATGCGCTTTAACCTGGTCAACACCGATTCAGAAATTGTCAGAAACCGCCCGGACCCGACAATTGAGGGCAATGTTTACCCACGTATGCCAGAATGGCGGGGCAACCTGTTGCTGACCTATCACCTGAGCAGTAACTGGAATGCAGGACTGAATTATCAGTATGCCAGCGACAGCTTTGGACGTACGGATAACCTTGACCGCGAAAATAACGTGTTTGGTGCGCAAGATGGTTTCAGCCGTGTCGGTCTTAAAACCGATTACAATTTTGCCAATGGATTGAAACTCGGTTTGGGAATCGACAATCTCACCGACGAAGTTGCATATGTGGCCCACCCATGGCCGGGGAGAACATTCTTTGCCAACGTTTCATTTGATTTCTGATTGTCTGCGCCCGTTGCACGGCCGACCTTTGCCGGATGGTTTAAATACCATCCGGCAGTTTTTATTAGCAGCACCACTGGCGTTGGCCAGCGTATTTTCGTCGCTATTCATACCCGCTGCACATGCGCAAAGCTGTGAAACGTTGCGATCAGCGCACGGCGAGGATGTCATCAGCGTGCATTGTGGTGGCGCGCCCAGCGCCACGTTTGACCACAACAACCACCTGTGGGTGGCGTTTGTATCCAACAAACATGTGTATGTGTCTCGTTCGGAAGACAAAGGCACGACGTTTTCAACGCCCGTGCAAGTGAATGCGCTGCCGGAAGACGCGGAATTCAACGGTGAAAACCGCCCGAAAATCATTGTGGCAAACAACGGAACCGTACTGTTGTCATGGACCACCAAAACCTCCAACCGATTCACGGGTGAAATCCGTTTTTCACGCTCAACCGACGGTGGCCGCAGTTTTGAACAACCGCACACGGTCAACGATGACGGGCTGGCCATCGGGCATCGCTTTGATAGCCTGTTTCTGACCGAGTCCGGCAAACTGTACGTCACCTGGATCGATAAACGCGATCTGGAAGCCAGTCTCGCCCGCAGCGAAGATTATCCCGGCGCTGCGATCTACTACACGGTATCCGAAGATCTGGGCGCGAGTTTTATGCCCAACGTGCGCGTGTCACACAACAGCTGCGAATGCTGCCGCATCGCCGTGGCGCCGCATGGTGACGATAACATCGCGATTTTGTGGCGGCAGATTTTTGGTGAACAGATTCGTGATCACGCCATTGCTGTGTTGAGCCCGGATGGCATGGTCAGCGACTTGTCTCGTGCCACCATCGATGACTGGCAGATTGATGCCTGCCCACATCACGGACCCACCATGGTCCCCGCTGAAAGTGAAGGTCAATATCACATGAGCTGGTTCAGTGCCGGCACTATCCACAGCGGCATCCACTACGCGCGTTATGATCTGGCGACAGCGTCACCGGCCGATATCATCAAAATTGACGGGACACCCGGCGCTGGCCATCCATCACTCGCGACGTTTAATGACACCTTGTATCTGGTATGGAAAGGGTTTGACGGGATGTCGACACCGTTGCAACTGATGACCTCTCACGATGAAGGCCGCAGCTGGTCTGCCCCACAGACACTGATCAGCACCGATCAGGCCAGTGATCACCCCTTACTGATCACGTCGCCTGAGGGTGTCTTTCTGAGCTGGTCAAGTGAACAACACGGATACGTGTTCAAGGAGTTAAGTAATGACTAACATGTCTCTTGGCAAATTTGCAGGTTTCACTGCCGCTGTTTTGTTGTGCGCTTCGCATGTTGCGCTGGCAGATAACACACCTACCGACAATATTCAGGGTTTTGGTCCACAAACCTTCGCTGAATTAAAAACACAATTTGCCGGCAAACCTTTTGTGGTGAGCCTGTGGTCGGTCGATTGTGCACCCTGCCGCGTTGAACTGGATATGCTGGGTCAGATGAAAAAAGCAGACCCCGCCTTTCCATTGGTAGTGATTTCCACGGACTCCATTGACAAGCGCGAAGATGCCGCTGACATCCTTGATGAGTATCAGCTTGCTGATGAAGTCACCTGGATGTTTGCTGACAGCTTTGTGGAAAGACTGCGCTTCAGCATTGACCCGGGTTGGTACGGAGAATTGCCGCGCAGCTATTTTTATGACGCCGAACACAATATGATGTCGCACAGCGGCATACTAACAATAGAAAAATTCAAAGAGCTGTTCCCCTACTGACCCAGGGAGTGCGGTTGCTGTTCAAAGAGTTTCTTATTCGCCGCTGACCGGGAAGCAAGCCGTCAGGGAAGCAGGTAACTCTTAACCGCACGCCTCACCAGGAACAGCAGATGACCGATTCAAGCGAAAGCAGGCAAGAACAATCAAAAGAACAACAACCGCCTCCGGCTGTTTTTAATCCCTACTCAACCGCCCGTGCCAGAAACTATGCGCTGGGCGTCCTCACCGTTGTGTACAGCTTCAATTTTATCGACCGGCAACTGCTATCGATCCTGCAGGAATCCATCAAACTGGACTTGTCTTTGTCCGACAGCCAATTGGGTTTGCTGACCGGATTTGCGTTTGCAATGTTTTATGTCACTGCGGGTATTCCCATTGCGCGCTGGGCTGATCGCGGCAATCGACGCAACATTGTGGCACTCGCCATTGGCACCTGGAGTTTCATGACCGCCATCAGTGGTTTTGTGCAAAATTACGCACAACTGCTGCTTGCACGTATTGGTGTCGGAGTCGGCGAAGCCGGTGGCAGTCCACCCTCACACTCCATCGTATCTGACATTTACCCGCCGGAAAAGCGCGCAACCGCGCTGTCGATTTACTCAACAGGGGTCAACATCGGCATTCTGTTTGGATTCTTGTTTGGCGGCTGGCTCAATGAATTTTTTGGCTGGCGCGTGGCATTTGTTGTGGTAGGTGTACCAGGCATATTGATTGCTTTCCTGATTCGCAGAACCTTGCCCGAAACCATCCGGGGTCTGAATGAAAATAAACAAGTGCCCGAGGCGCTGGTGCCATTCAAGGATGTATTGGGATTGCTGTGGAGCAGACAGTCATTCCGACATATGGCGCTGGCGGCAGGGCTCAATGCGTTTGCGGCCTATGGCACATTGAACTGGCTAGCCTCATTTTTTATTCGCAGTCACGGCATGACCACCGGCGAGCTGGGCACCTGGCTGGCCATGTCGACCGGGCTTTTTGGTGCAATTGGTGTGTTTGCAGGCGGCATCATCGCTGACCGACTAGCGCCGCGCGACAAGCGCTGGTATGTCTGGTTGCCTGCGATCGCCGGCTTTATCAGTTTGCCCTTCATGCTGATGGTGTATCTGAGTTCAAATCAATACGCGGCGTTGCTGTTTGCGTTTATCCCAGGCTTGCTGTTTAACGTCTATCTGGGCACTACCATCGCAACCTCGCATGCATTGGTTGGACAACGCATGCGCGCTACCGCATCAGCGATATTGTTCCTGATCCTGAACATTATTGGCCTGGGCCTTGGCCCTTGGTCAGTGGGCATGTTGAGTGACTATCTGCAACCGACACTGGGCACCGAGTCACTGCGCTATGCCTTGGTAGCACTGCTGCCAACGGTGTTGTTCTGGTCATCCTGCCATTTCTACATGGCATCCAAGCATCTTCGCAAAGATCTGGCGGCGGCGCCGGATTGATGGCTGGTTTTTGATCCGGAGTAGCGGAGGTTAATGTTAAATGCCGCTACTCTGGCAGATCACTCAGCTCGTAACTGGTGCTACGTCCGCCTGCATCCGTTTTGCGCAACACACCAAGGGCGAGCAGATCGATGATGTCACGCAGGGCTGTATCTGCCGAACACTTGGCAATGATTGCCCACTTGCTTGTCGTTAGTTTGCCCTCGAAGCCGTCGAGTAGCCTGTTTAGCAACTTTACCTGACGCTCGTTTAATGGCGTGGCCGCCCAGCGCTGCCAGAACCGCGTCTTGGTCAACACAGAATCAAGCATGTGTTGCGCCTGATCGACAGCGCGATGAAGAGTGTCGAGGAACCAGGCAAGCCATTCAGTGACATCCATCGACTTTTTTTGAGTCCGCTCCAGGATGTCGTA
>JAUSPW010000032.1 GCA_030652635.1 Pseudohongiella sp.
TCCGTGTTTCTGGGTGACAGTATGGGCGAGTTGTTGGTCTATTACAGCCTTGCACAATTTGCATTTGTGGGTGGTAGTCTGGTGCCAACCGGTTGCCACAACGTGCTTGAGCCGGCGGCTATGGGTCTGCCGGTCATAACAGGGCCATCTCAATTCAACTTCCAGACCATTTGTGAGCGGCTGACAGAGCAAGGGGCATTGCTGTCCGTGCCGGATGAGCGCGCCCTGGCGGATCTGGTGGTCATGTTATTCAACGATCCGCAGAGATTGCATACGATGGGTGACGCTGGCAAAACGACTGTTGCCGCCAATCGTGGCGCACTCGAGCGGATATTCGCATTGGTCGACAGCTACTTGCCGACCTGAGCGATAGGAGTTGATGACAATAAGGCTTTACAAGGCGCTGCGTGTCAGATTGTGCACTCCGTGTGGGCCTACCCAGATATTGTCCTCGATTCTGATGCCGCCCAAAGGCTGGAGCTCATCAATAAGGGACCAGTTTACAAGCCCGGCCTCAGGCCCATTGCGCAAGGCCTGCAGCAACACAGGTATAAAATAAATGCCTGGCTCTATGGTGAACACCATGCGTTCATCAATTGCGCGCGTGGTTCGTAATGTCGGGAATTCGGGTGGAGGTGGCGCAAAGTTGCCAATCGGATCAGCAAGGCGCCCGCCAACATCGTGAACCTGCAGCCCCAGCAAATGCCCCAGACCATGTGGCAGGAAAGTGCGGGTGATGCCTTTTGCCAATAATTGTTCGGCGCTTCCCGAGCAAATGCGACTGTCCACCAGCAACTGAGCCAACTTTGCATGGGTCAGTTTGTGTAACTCAACAAAACTGCTGCCAACACGAATTTCATCAATGATGGCCAGTTGCAGTGCCTGCATGCCAGTCAACAAACCAACAAAGTCAGCGTTTACCCCGGGAGCGCACCAGGTGCGCGTGATGTCCGAGCAATAGGAGTTGTAACGGCAGCCTGCATCAATCAGCAATACCTGATTGGCGGGTCTGTGGGCGTCGGCCGCTTGGTAGCGTTTTTTATGTTGGTAGTGCAAGACCGCGCCGTTGGCATTCAGTGCCACGATGTTGTTATACGGCAATTCTGGATCAAGCACTTTGCAGGCTTGCAGGTACGCCATATGAATATCGTACTCATCACCCCCCGCCTGAAAACAGTCGTGCGCGGCTTGGTGACCAACCAGGGCATGAGCATTCGCGTCCGCGAGGCAGTGCACTTCATAGTCTGTCTTGTAGGCGCGTTGGTAATCCAGCCAGGTGAGCAACTTGGGCGGATTAATATGCGTGGCCGGGCATCCCAGCGATGCTGCCAGCTTGTCATCTTCACCTAAAAAAATTAGCCGATCAGATGTTACTTTAGCACCGGCGATTGCTGTCGCGAGGTCTGCCACAGACAGCAAAGGCTGTATTACAAACGATGATGCCCACCATTCGGGCATATCAAGATGTTGATCGTGCCAGTAATCATTGGGCAGCACCGGAAGGAACATGGGTTTGTGGTCGGCACGCAGCAGCACAAAAAAATCAGGCCGGTCGACAGGTATCCAGCGCAGGAAATGCCCCCACGCTCTGAACGTGCCAGCGTGATCGTCAGCAAAGTGATAGTGCAGTTTCCCGCTGTAAATCAGAACAGCGCAGTCTGAGAGTCCGGTGTGCGCAAGCGCGTCCACCAGCTCCCGTTGTTGTTGATTGATATGTGCTCGAAAAAGTGATTCTGTATGCATACGGGAGACCAAGATTCAAAGTGAGGCTGCTGTGTGATAATACGCCCATGATCGTTAATGGCCAATGCTCCGATGCCCGAAAAAAGCAAATTGCAAACATCAGACGACGTGCAGACAACTGACGATGGTCACGCGAAGAAAGCTGTGCAGCGCAAGATCATTCATTGCGACTGTGACTGCTTTTATGCGGCCATTGAGATGCGCGACAACCCGGACCTGCAGGGCAAACCCTTAGCTGTCGGAGGCGCGAGCGACCGACGTGGTGTTGTGGCGACCTGTAACTATGAGGCACGCCGGTTTGGTGTGCACTCTGCCATGCCAACGGCGACGGCTCTAAGACATTGTCCACAATTGATTGTGGTGCCGCCCCGCATGGAAAAGTACCGAGAGGTATCACGCCAAGCACAGGCCATTTTTGCCGACTACACCAACCTGATCGAGCCATTATCGCTGGATGAAGCCTATCTGGATGTCAGTCACTCTACCGCTTTTCGTGGCAGTGCAACGCTGATTGCCGAAGATATCCGTCGGCGAGTACGTCAGAATCTGGGCATCACAATGTCGGCCGGTATTGCGCCGAATAAATTTCTGGCCAAAGTTGCCAGTGATTGGAATAAGCCTGATGGCCAATTTGTGATTCGACCTGATGAGGTTGACAGTTTTGTGCGGCAACTCCCGGTTAAAAAACTCTTTGGTGTTGGCAAGGTGACTGCGGCCAAGCTGAACACCCTCGGAATAAATACCTGCGAAGATCTGCGCGGCTGGGCACTTGAGGCGCTGCAAACTCAGTTTGGCAGCTTTGGGATGCGGCTGTACGAATTGAGCCGCGGAGTTGATCAGCGCGAGGTGAAGACAGAGTGGCAGCGCAAATCCCTGAGTGTGGAAACGACCTATGTGCAAGATTTGCCTGATCTGGCAGCCTGTCTTCAGGAAATGACAGCGTTGTATCAGGACATGCTGCGCCGTTGGCAACCCATGGCCAGTCGTTACAGGGTCAGTGGGAAGTTTGTGAAGCTCAAGTTTGATAACTTTGTCTCCACCACGGCGGAACAGTCAGATGATCGCGATGATGCCACACTGTTCGCTGCGTTGCTGTCGCAGGCGTTTTACAGGCACAACAGGCCGGTGCGATTGATCGGAGTCGGGTTGCGACTTCAACCCGCCGATCAGCGTCCAGCTGATCAGTTGGTGTTGGCGCTTGAGTAGGCTGCCTGAATTACTCAGCCGCCACTTTATTTTCGTTATGCACCCGAATCAAGCCTTCCTGGCAAACTGACGCCACCAGTACCCCGTCGCGGGTAAAAATATTGCCTCGGTTAAAACCGCGCGCCTGGGAAGATGAAGGACTATCCTGCGAGTACAACAGCCAGTCATCCATGCGGAACGGGCGATGAAACCACATGGTGTGATCCAGGCTTGCCACCTGCAACCGGGGGTCAAACAGGCTTTGACCGTGCGGACGCAGGCATGTCTGTAACAGCGTCATATCTGAGGCGTACGCCAACAAATGCGCGTGAAATGGGTAATGTTCGGGCAGCGTGGTGTTCAGCCGAAACCAGACACTGGTAACAGGCTCCTTGGGCGTTGTATCAAACAGACTGTTGACGTCAACGTGACGCAAATCGACCGCAAACTGGCGCGAAAAGCGCTCAAGCAGCGCTTCACTGATTCGACCACGAAAATGTTCAGCCATCTGCTTACGATCTGCGCACTGTTCTGGCGGCGGTACGTCGGGCATCACAGCCTGATGCGACAGACCTTCCTCAGGCACCTGAAAAGAGCAGGACATGTTCAGGATGGCTTTGCCGTGTTGAATGGCAACAATGCGTCGGGTTGTGAAACTTTTGCCATCCCGGATGCGATCAACTTGAAAAATGATCGGATGTTTGAGGTCGCCCGGCCGTAAAAAGTAAGCATGCAGGGAATGCACATGGCGGTCATCTGGCACCGTGCGCGTGGCACTCAACAGGGCCTGCGCCAACACCTGACCGCCATAAACACGCATCCAGCCTTCATTTTTATGAGCGCTGCGATAAAGGTTTTCGTCCAGTGTTTCCAGCTCAAGGTGATTAAACAATTGCGCCAGCTGCAGGTTTTCCTGTGCATCCATGATGTTGATCCGTACCCGATAATCAAAAGGTTGGCCGGCAGTTTAGCAGCAGCTGGACAGTTGCTGATAGCCTTAAGCAAGTGCAGAGCGGCATTCCAGCCTTAGTTTCGCGCCAGGACTTTACCCATTCT
>JAUSPW010000038.1 GCA_030652635.1 Pseudohongiella sp.
CTACCGGATTGATCGAGACGTTCAGAGAATACAAACTGACACTGTCTCCAATACCAACCCCCATCTGCTCTGCTAGGGTTTGCCCCAACACGATCTGAAAGCGTTGCTCGGCAAGCGCCTGTAAGGAACCCGCCCGCATAAACCGAGGCAATCTGGAAATTTCTTGTTCGCGCTGAGGATCAACACCATTGACCATCACGCCTTTACTGCCGAGCGGCCCTGACAACACGCCATTGGCTGATAACACCGGCGCAGTCAGTTCGATACCCGGCACTGCCTGCAAACGCTCGTCCAATGCCATCCAGCTTGCCGAACGCGGGCGCTCCTGTGTTGAGACCGTGGCATGAGGCAATACACCCAGCACATTTTCCCGCACCTCCCGATCAAAACCATTCATCACCGACAATACCGCAATCAGGATGGTGACACTCAAGGCCAGACCACCAATGGTCAACAAGGACATAAAACTCACCAGCTGGCTACGTCTGCCAACACTGACATAACGCAGCGCAATACGGGCGGCCAGCCAGGCCGATTGTTGCCGGGGTAATGAGTGGTTGCCGGTGCTGAGCTTTGCCGTGTTCACGCGTCCGCTGCCTGTAAACAACCGTTACTGAGCACCAACACACGATCCAGAGTCGCGGCAAAGCGTTCATCGTGGGTGACCACCACAAAACTGGTGTCCAGTTGCTGGTTGAGTGAGCGCATCAACTCATGAATACCTTGTGCAGTGCGGTGATCGAGATTGCCAGTGGGTTCGTCCATCAGCACACAGCGTGGCGAGCTCACCAGGGCACGCGCAATCGCAACGCGCTGGCGCTCGCCACCGGACAACTCCGAGGGCTTGTGTGTCAGGCGATGAGACAAACCAACCTGACCCAACAGCTCCGCTGCTTTGGCGCTGGCCGCCTTTGTAGAACTGCCGCCAATCAATAAGGGCATGGCGACATTCTCCAGCGCTGAAAACTCGCCAAGCAGGTGGTGAAACTGGTACACAAAACCCAAATAGCGATTGCGCAAACTGGCCCGGGCGCGATCATTCATGCTGGCCAGGTCGCAACCCGCCACCTCAATATGGCCGCCTGTTGGCATATCCAGGCCACCCAACATATTCAGCAAGGTTGTTTTGCCCGAGCCGGAACTGCCTACCACGGCAATACATTCACCGGGATAGACGTCCAGATTGACGTCGAGCAGGACATCAACCTGCTGAGGGCCTTGTGTATAGCGCTTGCTCAGGTGCCGGCAACTGATCACCGGTATCAAGTGTGCGCCGCGGGAGTTTTCGCCGTCATGGGACAAACTGTTCTGATGGGATTCCATTACTGTTCCGTCGATATTGTTGGCAGCAATCGTGTTGATCTGCATTGACTCACTCATAACGCAAAACATCCGCAGGTTGTATGCGGGCAGCGCGCCACGCGGGGTACAGGGTTGCCAGCAAGGATATTAATAAGGCGCTGGCACTGACCACAATCACATCGGACCACACCAGTTCCGCGCTCAGGTGAGCAATCATGTAGACATCACCGGGCGCCAGCAATGTGTTCATCCAGTTTTCAAATCCACGGGTAATACTGGCCAGATTCATGGTCAAAACAACTCCGCCCACCGCGCCCAGCACAGTGCCAAGTACGCCGGCAGCAAACCCCTGAATCACAAACACCGCCATCACGGTCATGCGACTGGCCCCCATGGTACGTAAAATGGCGATATCGGCACTTTTATCAGCAACGGCCATCACCAGTGTTGCCACAATGTTGACCGCGCCGATGATGACAATCATCAGCAGCATAAAACCGGTGAGAATTTTTTCCATACGCAAGGCATCAAACAGGCTGCGCCGGGTTTCATTCCAGCTGCTTACCCGATAGTCCGCGGCCGGTAAGGCACTGGCAGCCTGCGCGGCGATGGCCTGTGCATCAAAGATGTCAGACACTTTCAGGCGGATTTCGACATCCACCCCGCGCCCCGCCGCAAACAGCGCCTGAGCTGCATCAAGGCGAATCAGCGCGATGCTGTCATTATCGTAGAAACCGAAGTCCGCAATGCCGACGACCCGAAACGTGCGTGCAGCCTCGGTTGAGCCCGTCAACAGACTGGACAAGGGTGTAGCCGACAAAGGCATTCCGGTAAATATGCCTAACCGCGAAGCCAGGCGAGTGCCCAGAATAATACCGTCCGGCGCCAGTTCCAGTTGCGCGATCAGCGCGCGCAAATGCTCATCGGGTTGCTGCAACACGCCCGATTCAAGCGCTGAATCAATGCCTCTGATTTCCACAAAATCGCCATATCCTTCAAAGCGCAACCATGCCTCGGCACTGACAAACGGTGCCGCAGCGACGATGCCGGGCTGATTGGTCAGTGCTGTCACAGCCTGTTGCCATGGCAGTGACTCATCGGGCAACACCAGCCCTGCGTGTGGCACGGTTTTCAAGGTTTCGGCGCGCATGGTGCTGGTTGAAGCGTTAATCACCGACAACACTGCAATCAACGCCAGCACACCCAACGCAATCCCCAGCATGGAGATCAGTGTCACAAAGGACATCAACTGATTCTTTTTGCGGGCGCGCACAAACCGCAGGCCAATAAACACAGCTAGAGGACGGAACATCATGGTGATAACAGTCGGGGACGCTTTAACATGGCGCGATTCTAGTCGAGCCCCCTGTTTAAAACAAACCTTGCCAGCGTTGTTAATGCAGGTCACTGCAGGTGTTTGAATAAAAAAGGCTTTACTGTTATAGTCGGCGGGCTGAAAAAAGCAGATAACCATGAATTCGTATGAACAGGCAAAAGCGCCTGTTATACCAATAGCAGTAAACCCGAATAGCACGACCAAACGTTTTTAACTGTAATTTTTAACAATGCTGTAACCGGAGCGCCCGGCAACACTCAGTGCTGCTGTGAGGACTCCAGGAACGAAGATTTTTGCGCACGGGCAGCCAGTATTGCTGACCCCGCCGCGATCAGTGCCGGCACACCAGCTGTACGCTTTTGAGACGTTTCGTTTTGTGAACGATCAAAAGCACAGTGTTCCTGTTTAGCCGCACTGAATGACGGCCAGGCAAAAACAAAACCTGACATCGTAGCAACCGGCGGCCAGTGTCACAGGCTGACCGACGGTAAACGGATGGACAGTACGCGCTTGAAGCAAGCGTATGGAATTGAACAAAGGAATAAAGGCTGATCAGCAAAGACCCAGGGTCGCGATCAGTTCTTGAAGCAGACGTCGTGAGCAGGGTAATCGGGAAACAAAGCGTCGCATGATTTGCAGACGAACTACCGGACAAGTCCACGCTGAAACTCAGCAGTTGGCCTGATTAATACCCGATCTCTCAACGAGTCAGGCGCTATTTTATTTTTTCGCCGACGCCTCACCTGTATTCCTGTTTACTCCATACCCGGCTGCGCGTGCTGTGTATCCCTCGTTTTGTTTTCCTGACCGACCTTTAGTCAACGATATCCTGGATACCTGCTCTGGTTCTAAAGAGACACGTATCTATCATGAAAAGAATGTTGATCAATGCCACGCAAGAAGAAGAGCTGCGTGTTGCCCTTGTTGATGGCCAGAAGTTGTACGATCTGGACATCGAAAACCGCACCCGTGTGCAGAAAAAAGCCAGTATCTTCAAAGGCCGTATCACCCGCGTAGAACCCAGTCTTGAAGCCGCTTTTGTGGATTTTGGCGCAGAGCGTCACGGCTTTTTGCCGTTAAAAGAAATCGCCCCGGAATACTTCAACAAAAAAGGCGCTGACGGCGGACGCGTCAACATCAAAGAATCCGTTTCCGAAGGCACCGAAGTCATTGTGCAGGTTGAAAAAGAAGAGCGCGGCAACAAAGGCGCTGCTCTGACTACCTTCATCAGCCTGGCGGGTCGTTATCTGGTATTGATGCCAAACAACCCGCGTGCCGGCGGTATTTCGCGTCGCATCGAAGGTGATGAGCGCTCAGAAATCCGTGAGGCCATCAACGGGCTGGACATTCCAGACGGCATGGGCATCATTGTGCGCACCGCCGGTGTCGGTAAAAACCAGGAAGAACTGCAGTGGGACCTCGACTATCTGCTGTCTCTGTGGACGTCCATCACCGACGCATCCGACAAGAAAAATGCCCCCTTCCTGATTTACCAGGAAAGCAACGTGATCATTCGCTGTATCCGCGATTACTTGCGCCAGGACATCGGCGAAGTGCTGCTTGATACTAAAGAAGCCCACGAAGAGGCATTGAACTTTGTACGTCAGGTCATGCCGCAATACGAGTCGCGCATTCGCCTGTATAACGAATCCCTGCCGCTGTTCAACCGCTTCCAGATCGAAGCGCAGATTGAATCGGCCTTCCAGCGCGAAGTGAAACTGCCTTCGGGCGGCTCGATTGTTATCGACCCGACAGAAGCGTTGATCTCCATCGACATCAACTCATCACGTGCCACACGCGGTTCTGATATCGAAGAAACGGCGCTGAATACCAACCTGGAAGCGGCTGATGAAATTGCCCGTCAATTGCGTCTGCGCGATATGGGCGGTCTGGTGGTGATCGATTTTATCGACAT
>JAUSPW010000050.1 GCA_030652635.1 Pseudohongiella sp.
CGTCGGTTGATTGCCTCCAAGCGCTAAAAGGAATCATCATGTGGCACTGCATCCCGGGATTAAACAGGTCGAGAACCTCGTTATCAGTACAACAATAAACAACAAGGAGTTGTTATGAATGCCATCAAACCTCTCATACTAAAATTCGCAGGCTTTACGCTGGCAAGCATTCTGCTAGGCAGCACCGTTGGTGTTCATGCCCAGCCGCCGTTGAACACGGCTGAACTGGCAACCACAGTGGACGATGGATTTACCATTGCCGCGCTGGGAGACATCATCATTGCCTACCCTTTGGACCAAATGATGAGCACGCCCGGGTTTGCCGAGGTCATTGAGTTGTTGCAAAGCGTGGATGTGGTTGCCGCCAATATGGAGGGCAATATTATTGATGGCCGCAGCTTCAAAGGCTCTGCACCGGGTGGTTTTGGCGCTGAACCGCAGGCGGCAGAATGGCTCAAAGAAATGGGTATTGATATCGTGGCGCGTCCCAACAATCATGCCAATGACTTTGGCATCGAAGGCTTGATTGAGACCAGCCAGCATCTGGACAGAGTGGGTATTCAGCACGCCGGTTACGGCGATACCTATTGGGCAGCGCGCGCGGCGCGCTTTGTCAGCAGTTCCCGGGGCCGTGTCGGCATGGTGGCGGCATCCGATCATCAACCGCAAGCCGCCCCCATGAGTGGAGAATGGCCGGGGCGCGGCGGACTTAGCCCATTGCGGGTGGCACGCCAATTTATGGTGCCAGCCAATGACTGGGCGTCTGTGCAAACCATGAGGGATTTATTCCCCAATGGCACCAGCCATTTTGCGCGCGGCGCCAATACAGACGACCACATCCAGTTTTTGGGGCAGAGCTTTCGCAAAGCCGCGCCCGAGGTCACTGAGCCTTACTTTTCGTTCGAAGTGAATCAGACGGATGTGCGCGATATCATGAGCGCCATCCGCGAAGGTAAAACCATTTCTGACTTCATTACCTTTGCCATACATGCCCATCACTTCCGTGACACACGCGGCGGTTATCGTGGTGAAGGCATCCCGGAAGCGGAGCATCTGGATACCAATCCCAGCATTGCAGACTACCTGCCGACGGTTGCCAAACTGGCAATTGATAACGGTGCCGACATGATGCAAGGTACCGGCGTACATGCGCTGCGTGGCATCGAAATT
>JAUSPW010000056.1 GCA_030652635.1 Pseudohongiella sp.
CACGAACTGCGTACCCCCCTGAACTCAATTTTGGGTTTTTCAGAAATGTTGAGCAGCGATACTGATCTTAAGCCTGAGCAACTGGCCCGGCTGGGTGTGATTACAACATCGGGCCAGCATCTGCTGCGATTGATTGACGATCTGCTCGACATTGCTGGCTTACAGTCCGAAAAACTGCAGGTGACAAACAAAAATATTGCCATTGCTGCCTTGTTTGAGGACTGCAGAAATTTGATTGCGCCAATCGCAGAAACACACCAGGTCACGGTAGAGTTCGCGCAGATTCAACCTGATTTACCCGCGATCAACGCCGATGCTACCCGGCTCAGACAAGTGCTTTTAAATTTGCTCAGCAACGCCATCAAATACAACCGCAAACACGGCTGGGTAAACGTGACCGTAAAACCGGCCGAAGAGCTTGCCCACGGGCTTCGTATCGAGGTTAAAGACACCGGAGCAGGTCTTAGTGAACAGGAATGCAGTCGAATCTTTATGCCTTTTGAACGTCTGGGGCGTCACGCATCCACCATCGATGGCACCGGCATCGGTTTGTCCATCAGCAAGGAACTGATTGAATTGATGCACGGCCGCATCGGTGTCAACTCGATGCCCGGTCATGGCGCGTGCTTCTGGATCGAGCTGCCAACGGCCATGCCCGATGAAAAGACTTTACCCACATACGACTCCGACCTCGAACACCTCAAGCTTGGTGGCGACATTGACAATAAATCCCTGAAGATACTTGTCGTTGAAGACAATCCCTTTAATCAGAAACTGATCCAGGCACAACTGGCGGCGTTGGGTTTCAGCTGCATGCTCGCGGCGGATGGTCTGGAAGCGCTGGAGATGTATCAACAAGCCGAATTTGACTTGATTGTGACCGACATCATGATGCCCAACATGGACGGGCTGGAGCTGACGCGTCGCATGCGGGCATTGGAAGCGGGCAGCACGCGCTATACCCGTATCATTGCCTGTTCGGCAAACGCCATGGAGTCTGACCAATTTGCCGCCTTGCTGGTAGGCACGGACGACTATATTGTGAAACCTGTCTCCAAAGCTGCCCTAGAGCGCGCCATTTTGAATACTACCCACTTGCGCAAAAACAGCTGAACGCAAGAATCACCTACATCCAGAGCGCGTGGGTTTTCATCCCCGTTGCGTTGCGTTATGCTCCAAAGGCCCGCCGGAACAAAAATACCAAACCGGCACCTGTCCCGGCACGTCTCAGACACTACAGGCCTCTGCATGCGCAATTTTTGCCTCAGAACCGTGTTGTCCACCCTGCTGCTTTACGCACTGTCAGGCCTGCAATTATTGTGGGCGCATGGCAGTGTTGTAGATAGCGGCGAAGGATGCGTGATTCAGTTCGATTTTTACAGCGCACACTTCAGCATTTTTCAACCGCAAACCCGTCAGCATCAGGAGTTCTGCGAAGACCTGCCCGATGTAACCGAAAGTGTTTTTGTGCTTGAGTACCGCCATGACTCACTGCGCGAGGTGCCGGTCGACTTTCGCATCTTGCGCAATACCAGTGAACTGGGCCGCTTTGTGCGGTGGCAGGACATTGAGGCGATGGGTGATTTGACGGAACATACCGTGTTTTTTCAACGCTCATCTCCCAAAGCCGACGGAGTACTGAGCATTCTGTTCAATTTTACCGAGCCTGGGGATTATGTCGGCATTGTCAGTGCACCGCATCCGACACTCGACCTGCAATACCACGCGGTATTTCCGTTTAAAGTCGGCCAGCCGTTCTGGCAAAAATCCTGGTTTTTGATTCTGATTGTGCTAGTGATTGCGCAAGGTGCAAGGCGCTGGCGCAATCGTCAACAGCCACCTTTGCGGAGCTTGGCCTGATGTTTAAAAACTGCTTATACCTGAGTGTGCTGCTGATCTGCTCACTCCACACATACGCGCAGACGCTGCAGACCGGCACGCAACCCGAAGGACTGCAGATTGTTTTGCACAGCCAGGTTTCGCCGGTCCCACTGAATCAGATGCACAGTTGGGTTATTGAAATTCAGAGTATTGCTGACGCGGTGGTGGACAATGCTGTCATCCGTGTGAGCGGGGGTATGCCGGCCCACAATCATGGACTTGCCACCAACCCTCAAGTCACCCACTACTTGGGGGAAGGCCGTTTTCTGCTGGAAGGCGTCCGATTTCATATGGCCGGCGTATGGATATTGCAGTTACAAATCCAGCTGGATAACAGGCACTACACGGCACAGCTTGAACTGACTATTTAATCAAGCCACCCTTTAATCTCTTAACTGCTGGACGTGGAACAACGCCTTTGAAACACCGACTGTCTCTGGCAATAGTGATACTGTTCAGCGCAGCAAGCGCTTTTGCTGCATGGCAATATCTGCCGGCACCGTTGCCGCAGCAATGGACAGCCGCTGAGCTGGCTACCCTGCAGAGTCTGTCGCTGCAGCAACTACCACCACCGCCCCCGGACCCAGGTAACAAGGTAGCTGATCACCCGCTGGCCATCGAGTTCGGCCGCCAACTGTTTTTTGATACGCGCCTGAGCAGCAACAATGCAGTGTCCTGCGCCAGCTGCCATCAACCTGAACGCTACTTTACTGATGGTCGCGCGCTGGCAGTGGGTATTGGCAGCGCTGATCGCAATAGCATGGGATTGGCGGGCGCCGCCTACAGCCCCTGGTTGTTCTGGGATGGCCGCAAAGACAGCCTGTGGTCACAGGCCTTGGAACCTTTGGAAAATCCGGTTGAACACGGTGCCAATCGCACTCAGCTGGCGCGTCTTGTTGCCCAGGATCACCACTATCGTGACCAGTACCTGGCCATTTTTGAGGCAGAGCCTGCGCAATCAGTACTGGATCAATTTGCCGACGAAACGCGGTTTCCCGATGCCTCTCCAAATGGCAGCGCTGCGCAACAACAGGCATGGGCGGCAATACGCGAGGACGATCAGCATCACATCAATCGCATTTTCAGCAATCTGGGCAAAGCGCTGGCGGCCTGGCAACGCACGCTGCCGGTGATGCCCTCAGCCTTCGACGAATACGCCGCACAATTGACTAAAAACCCAGAGTTGCAACAGAACACCCTACTGACGCGTGATGCGATCAGCGGCCTGCGTTTGTTTATGGGCAAAGCCCAATGTATCAATTGTCATAATGGACCACTGTTCACGAACAATGCCTTTCATAACACCGCGGTACTCAGCGCCCCGGGCGTACCCCCGGCCGCGGGACGATCACAAGGCCTTCGCCTGGCACAGGCCGATGTGTTCAATTGTCTGGGGCCCTATAGCGACGCCGATCCGGCACAATGTCAGGAGCTGCGTTTTGCGCGTGGCGGTGATGAGATGATTGGTGCTCAGCGCACTGGTAGTCTGCGCAATCTTGCCTATACTGCGCCCTATATGCACGCCGGTCAGCTGGCGACGCTCGACGCCGTGATTGAGCACTACAACCGCGCACGTGTTGCGGTCATAGGACACAATGAAGCAAAACCACTGGCACTGCGTGCTGTAGAAAAACGCCAGTTAAAAGCCTTTCTGAACAGCTTGAATGGGCCTGTCGCCCTGCCACTTTCCCTGACGCTTTCCCCGAAACAGGAACCTGAACCGCGGTGATCAACACTCTGTACTGGATGACCCATGATTTACGCCTGGACGACAATCCTGCATTGGTACGGGCGGCCTGGAGTAACCGCCTGTTGTGTGTGTACTGCGTTGACCCGCGCTGGTTCTCCGCACATCGCTACCATGTCAGCTCCATGGGCTCACATCGCTGGCAATTTTTACAACAAAGTCTCGACAATCTGAACATGCAGCTGAAAAGCCTAAAGCAGCATGTGTTGATCGAATTTGGTTATCCCGAGCAGCAACTGGCGACCCTGATTGCCCGACATCAGATCACACGACTGGTGTGCAGCCGACAATTTGGCGTCGATGAAAAAGCCGTGTTGGCCAGCCTTGCCAAACGCTTGCCTGAGCTCAGAATCGAGGAAGTCGACACCTACACCTTGTTTGAGTTAAAAGACTTGCCGGTCAGCCTGCCAGAGACCCGCAAGTCCTGGACGTATTTCAGGCAACGAGCGCAAGACC
The DNA here is from genome assembly GCA_030652635.1 of Pseudohongiella sp. Lineage (GTDB taxonomy): Bacteria > Pseudomonadota > Gammaproteobacteria > Pseudomonadales > Pseudohongiellaceae > Pseudohongiella. The sequence goes on from JAUSPW010000056.1 coordinate 4,085, forward strand.
ATCCGATGCCCTTACCGCTGCAGGCACCCACCAGCCTGCCCACCTCACCTGCCGAACGCCCCGCACAATCATGGCCGGCGCGACTACCTGAGTGGGCGCCTGTGGCCGCCAATGATGCCGGTCTGTTTGGTGGTGGTGAAACCGCAGCGCAACTGCATGTGCAACAGTACTTTGCCAGTGCGTGGGCCGCCCAATATAAACACGTGCGTAATGAACTGGACGGCTGGGAAAATTCCACCAAATTGTCACCTTGGTTAAATCGCGGCTGCCTGTCGGTACGACGCACAAAAATGGCCGTTGATGCCTACATCAAGCAACACGGCAGCAACGAATCCACCGGATGGATTACGGTTGAGTTGCTGTGGCGCGAATACTTCCAATGGCTGGCACTGGAGCTCGGCACACAATTATTCCGCTTTAAAGGCATCGCCGGGCGCGCGCCGTTGACCTGTGTACATCCCGAACGCTATCAGAAATGGTGCCATGGCACGACGCCATTTCCTCTGGTCAATGCCTGTATGCGCCAGCTCAAACAAACCGGCTACCTGTCTAATCGCGGCCGGCAAATTGCCGCCAGCTGTTTTGTGAACGAACTGGGTATGGATTGGCGATACGGCGCCGCCTGGTTTGAACACCAGCTTACTGACTACGATGTCGCCGTAAACTGGGGAAACTGGCAGTACATCGCCGGTGTGGGTGTCGATCCACGTGGTGGACGTCACTTTGACCTCGACAAGCAGACCGCCATGTATGATGCTGAAGGTGTTTACCGCGCAAAGTGGGCGCCAGGCATCACAGATACTTTTCTGGATTCTGTTGATGCCGCTGACTGGCCCATTGGCTAAGCACCGGCACGGCTTTTTTAACGCTCCACATTTACTCATTAGGTTTAACAACACGGCGTTTACCACAACATGACTCTGAGCAAACACGCACTGACCACTGTTCTGTTTTTTCTGATCGCCGGTCTTTTTGCGGCCTGCGCCAGTCCTGCCGGCTCTTTTGCAAAAAACTTGCACTGGCAGGGTGTGCCCGGCGCCAGTGGCCACATTGTGATGGTGGGCGGCGGCACTCGTCCTGACAACATCATGCGCCAGATTCTTGAACTGTCATCCGACAACAGCATGCTGGTCATCCCCATGGCATCGGCAACACCACAGGAAACGGGTGACTCACAGGCCGCGGAATTTTCCGAACTGGGGGCGAGCAGTGTGGCTGTACTGTTACTGCCCGACGATGCCAACCGCGACCCTGCGCTCACGCAACAGCTAGCCGCGCACATTGCTGCAGCCAAAGGCATCTGGTTCAGCGGTGGTGATCAGAATCGTTTGATGGCCTTTCTGGGCGATGGCCCGCTGTTACAAGCAGTGCGCACCGCCTACCAGAGCGGCGCCGTGATCTCGGGCACCAGCGCCGGGACTGCCGTGATCAGCAATACCATGATCACCGGATCAGAGGTGTTTCCGGCCGACGATCAGAATTATGGTGTGATGGCTGAAAACAACGTGATCACCGCGCCGGGCATTGGCCTGCTTGGCAACATGATTGTGGATCAGCACTTTATTATTCGCAGCCGCCTGAATCGCCTGATCAGTGTGCTGCTGGACTCACCGGAATTTCTGGCTGCCGGTATCGATGAAGCCACTGCATTGTGGATCAGCGCCGACGGCCAGGCGGAAGTCTTGGGTGAGAGCCAGGTCATCCTGCTGCAAAAAATGGGGGACGCCGACAGTGTGGTAATGCGCGCCAATTACCATGGGCTGTCACGTCAACTGGACAGCCCGCGTCTGCAGGCAGCACGCGACATCAGACTCAGCGTGCTGCCGCCGGGCAGTCGCTTCAGGATCACCGATACCGGTATTGAATCCCTGCAACTGCCGGCGATGTAGTTAGCCGACATATAGATAAACAATGACTTCAGCGCCGCGCGTTTAACCACCAGCGCATGGTGCTGGTCACCACCTCTGAGGCATCTTGCTGCACAAAATGGCCAGCGCCCGGCACTGCCATGATGGTGGTATCCGCATTGTTCCAGTCCCAGGTGTTATTAAGACCATTGGAATGCAGTGCCGTATCATCAAGACCGTGGAATACCAGCAAGGGTACGTTCAGTTGTGGCACATCGGGCGACGCCGCCGGGGGCGTGGTTGAAAACGCAGGCAGCGGCGGGTAGTTGCGTTTGTAGTAAGCAATCATGGCGTCAAAATCTGACTGGGCAAAGGCATCGGCATAGCGCTGACGTGCAACCGGGTCTTGTACCCAACCGGATAAAGTCTGGGGAGTCATAGGCATGCCAAACATGATGTCAGGATCAGTGGGTTTGCCGGCCTGAAAGCGCTGTGCATAAGCGCTGTTGGCACGCTGCTCTTCGTTGATGGTCAACTCTCTCAGCATGGCATTGGGATGCGGCAGATTCATCACTATCAAGCGGTTCACCATCTGCGGAAACGCAAACGCAAAATTCCACGCCACCATACCGCCCCAGTCGTGCCCGACAATCACGGCATTTTCCTGCCCAAAAGAGCGAATCACGGCCGCCACATCCGAGGTCAACAAACGCATGTCGTAATTTTCATCACCTGCGGGTTTGTCACTCAGGTTGTAACCGCGCTGGTCAATGGCGACCACCTTGTACTGATCCTGCAAACCTTCCATCTGGTGCCGCCAGCTGTACCAGAAATCGGGAAAGCCATGAATCATGATCAGCAAAGGCCCTTCGCCAACCGTTGCATAATGAATGCGTACGCCATTGTTGTCAGCGTAGCCGTGGCTTGCGCTGTCCCAGACATCTGCGTGAACGGCAGGCATGGCCGTTACAATAAACATCAAAGCCGCTGCTATTGCCTTCCATCCCGAATAACGCTGCTTTGTCGCGCGATCAAATAGTTTCATAACATGTTCCCGACATTGGGTTTCAGATTTTTTGTCATGCGTTGATGGGGTAAACCTACTTCAGTAAAAGCTGGCCCGACGCGCTGGTAGCCGCTGGCCTGATAAAACCCGACGGCCGACTCACGGGCATGCAACTCAATCAGCTCGACGCCCTCATTAACTAAAACAGCCTCGACTAGCGCAATCAGCTGCTGCCCAAAACCCTGTCGCTGGTAACGGTCATTAACCGCCATTTGCCTGAGTTTTACGCAACCCGGACTTTTCGGCACAATCACCAGACACGCCAATAACTCCGTGGCGTGCTGAGCACTCGCCGACAGTGAAGCGGTTTGCTGCCACAGTGTAAAGTGCCGTTGGTCTATTTCCACGCTGAGGTTTTCATGCCAGAGATTCAGACCCAATGGTTCGCGTAAAATGCGATGACGCAGCGCCAGTGTGGTTTTGTAGTCGTCACTACCATAAGTGATCTCACGCAGATCGGGAGTCGTAACAGGCATGTTTTTTTTTAAGCCGGCACGTTGCTGCCAGCTTTCATGAATGGCCTGTGCACAATCATCAACTGCCGACGCCATGGGCGTTTTATTTGCTGTATCTTTCATAAGAATTTATCCAGCTACCTGACTATGAGCATGGACCATCTGCCCGACAGTGCCTCTGTAAACTCGCGCCATAAGCGGCCGCAAATCTGCTGCCTGTGTTTTCGCGAACTGGCACTGACCTTCCATCATTTGATCCCGCGTAAAGTACACCGGCGCAGCTATTTTCAAAAGAATTACAACCGCGAAAAATTGAACGAGGGCATCTTTATCTGCCGCACCTGCCATAAGGGCATTCACGCGCTCTACGACGAAATGACGCTGGCACGCCAATTCAACTCCCTCGAGCAGCTTCGGCAGGACGAAGAACTGGCCAAACACTTTGCTTGGTCTGCCAAACAAAAACAGATCTGATATCACTCACATCGGCACTTGCAAGCAACTATCGACGTGTTACATTCCCTGATCACAAAGGTTTATTCCAGCCAATAAAAAATAACTACTGGAGCAAGCGTATGCAGGCAGGTCATCTTGGCAAAGCCTTATGTTTGACCGCTTTGGCAGCGGTCTCAGGACTGTTGTGGGCACAAACGTCGTATGAACCACCGCGCACCGAATGGGGCGTACCGGATTTGCAAGGCAACTGGTCGATTGCTACGCAAACCACCCTCGAGCGGCCCGATCGCTACAATGGCAAACTGGTGCTGACCGAGGAAGAAGCCCAAGCGTTTGAAGCCGCCGTGCAGGCCCGTAACCAGGCCGCCAACGCACCCAGCGACCCAAGCCGTGAACCCCCGCGCGAGGGTATTAACGTCGGTGGTTACAATAATTTCTGGATGGACCCCGGCGAACGGCTGATTCGTGTGAATGGCGAAATCCGTACCTCCATCATGATCGACCCGCCCGATGGCAAACTGCCGTACAACGACACCGGCCGCGCCAATCACCAGACCACCATGGCCATCCGCGAAGGATACGACGGCCCGGAAGTGCGCCCCATGGGTGAGCGCTGCCTGGTGGGTTTTGGCTCAACGGCTGGCCCACCCAAGTTGCCAGTCTCGTATAACAACAACACGCAGATTATTCAGAACAAAGACTATGTGGTGCTGCTGGCAGAGATGAACCACGATGCCCGTATTGTGCGACTGGGCAAATCGTTCCGCGAGCCGCCCACCTACGATTGGCTGGGAGACTCGATTGGCTACTACGAAGGCGACACGCTGGTGGTGGAAACCACACACTTTCACCCGCAACAGAGTTTTCGCTCATCGCTGACACATCGTTTTTATGCCTCCAGCGAAATGCATGTAGTGGAACGCTTCACGCGCATCAGTGACGATGTGATCCAGTATGAATTCACGGTCACTGATCCGGAGAACTACACACAACCGTGGAGCGGTATCATGCCAATGAACAAAACTGATGACCCGTTGTTTGAATACGCCTGCCACGAAGGTAACTACGCGATGCCCGGTATTTTGGCCGGTGCACGACGGGCAGAAGCGGATGGCGTGCCTTATGCCCCGACATACAGCTTCTGATCTACAACATCCCTGACAACAACGTTGCGATGCCAAGGAAGGCAAAAAAGCCGACAATGTCGGTAACCGTGGTCAAGATAATCGAAGAGGCTTGTGCCGGATCCTGACCAAACTTGACCAGCACAATCGGCACAATAGCCCCGGCAAACCCGGCTGCAATCATCGCCAGAATCATGGCCGAGCAAATGATCAGCACCAGCCCCAGCGACTGACTCCACAAAAACACACCAATGCCGCAGGTCAGTGCGATGGCAATGCCATTCATAAAACCAACGCGCACCTCTTTGAACATCACCTGAAACCAATGCCTGACGGTTATCTCTCGCAGCGCCAGCCCGCGCATGGTGACTGCCAGCGCCTGTGCCCCGGCATTGCCGGACTGCCCCGCCACGACTGGCAGCAACACCGCCAATGCTGTGAAGCTGGCAATGGTACTTTCAAACAGCCCCACAACGGATGCCGCCAAAAACGCGGTAATCAGGTTGATCTGCAACCAAGGCATACGTTTTTTGACAGAAAACCAGGCGCCGGACAACGCACGCTCCTCCCGGCTGGCACCCACCATCGCCAACACGTCGGATGACATGTCTTCCTGTGACACCTGCACCAGATTGGCGTGATTGATCACACCCAGCAAGCGTTGATCGATGTCTAACACCGGCAGATCCAACAATTGCAATCGTTCAAACAAATCCGAGATTTCATCTTTACCGGCGGTGCCTGGCACGACGGCGGTCACCGGCTGGGAAATTTCTGACAGAGTGACATACGGTTCCGAGATGGCAATGTCTTGCACATGCACTTTTGCCGTGAGCCGGCCATCTTCA
>JAUSPW010000062.1 GCA_030652635.1 Pseudohongiella sp.
GGAAACGCTGGAACGTAAGCTTGACTTGCGCGATGGGCAAGTGGATTTACGACTGAGTCTTGGCGTGGCGCAGTGGCCGCAAGATGGTGACAATATCGATGGACTGTTGCGCGCAGCAGACTTGCGCATGTACGCTCAGAAGCATCAAGGTGCTCAGGTTTCAATACCCGTATTGGCGTCGTAGTATGCAGGAAAACAGGCTTATATTCGGATGACAGACGTCACAGCAGCCTGAGAATAAACAATAACAACAAAGCGTGTGTGGAGTCTTTTTATGTCATCAGCAATTCTAAAATCACCGTGGCGATTATTCATTTCAGGCTGCCTGACCATTTTGGCAGGCTCACTGCTGGCCTATCTGGTGCAGACCTCGGGTGATATCACCATCAAGGATGTGCGCTTTACCGGCAATAACGGCCAAACGCTCAGTGCTTTGTTGTACATCCCGCCCAACGCCAGTGCCCGCACCCCCGCGCCGGGTGTCTTAGCCGTGCACGGCTATATCAATTCCCGTGAAGTACAAGCGCCGTTTGCCATAGAGTTGGCGCGTCGCGGTTATGTGGTGCTGGCGCTGGATCAAAGTGGGCATGGCTATTCTGATGGGCCGGCATTTTCCAATGGGTTTGGAGGCCCGGCAGCCTTGCGTTACCTACGCAGTCTGGATCTGGTAGATAAGGATAATATAGGCATGGAGGGGCACTCGATGGGAGGCTGGACGGTGTTGGCAGCGGCTGCAGCCATGCCCGACGCGTATAAGTCCATCGTGTTGCAGGGTTCCAGCACCGGCAGTGGTATGGCTGGCCCTGGTACGCCTGACTGGCCACGCAATGTGGCAGTGGTATTTGCCCAGTTTGATGAGTTTGCGCCTTTGATGTGGGAAGTGCCAAAAGGCAGTCAGGTCGCAGACAGCAACAAGTTAAAAGCCTTGTTTGATACAGAGGCCACTGTCGATATCGGCCGCGTATACGGCAGTATTGCTGACGGTAATGCGCGTGTGTTGTTTAACCCGCCCGTCACCCACCCCGGCAACCACATCTCGCATACCGCTGTGCAACACACAATCGATTGGTTTGCCCAGACCTTGGGACACGATCCTATCGAGGGGCCGTCGTCGCGAAATCTTGAGGGACAGATATGGTTCTTGAAGGAAGTTGGAACCTTGGTTGCTTTTGTCGGTTTTATCATGCTGATGTTGGGCAGCATGCGTGGTTTATTAACCCTGCCTGTTTTTGCGCCGCTTGCTCAGACTCCCGTCAGCGTTGCATGGCAGGCGCGGGGTAAACGCTGGTGGGTCGTGGCTGTGATCAGCGCCATTATCCCGGTTGCGACGTTTTATCCGTTTATGGGTTTTGGTGCAGGCTTGATCAGCGCGTCATCACTTTTACCTCAAGGTATCAGCAATCAGGTGATGTTCTGGGCAATTGCCAATGCTGTGTTGTTGACGGGTCTGGGGTTGGTGGTCAAGGCAGACAAGGTCAGTTTTTCAGTCATCAGCTGGCAGAGTAAGGGGGTGCTGGCGCTGTTATTTGCCTTGAGTACGGTGTTGATCGCTTATTCGTCGCTGTTGTTGGCGGATTACTTTTTTAAAGTGGATTTCCGTTTCTGGTTTGTAGGTCTGAAGCTGTTAAGTGTGGATCAGTTCCAGGCAATGTTGGTGTATCTGATTCCGTTTACGTTGTTTTTTATGTTGTCGTTGCGGGCATTGCATGGTGGTTTGTCGGTGGCGGGTGACAGCCGACGTTATCAGTATGTGAGCAATGCGATGGTAATGGCGGGTGGGTTTATTGTGTTTCTGCTGGCGCAGTATGGCAGTCTGTTTTTGGGTGGTCAGTTGTTGACCCCTGCTCAGCCTTTGAACACCATTGTGATGATTCAGTTTGCGCCGTTGTTGCTGATGGTGTCGGTGATCAGTACCTGTGCGTGGCGTCATACGGGGTCGTATGTGCCGGGGGCGTTGATCAATGGGATGTGGGTCAGTTGGTATATTGTGGCTGGGCAGGCGTCGCAGGCGGTTTGATTGATTCGGACAGCTGCAAGGGAAGCATAGGCGTTTGGGTTGATTCGGGTGCGGTCGCAAGGGAAGGCCATCACCGCACTGGACCGGCCGCATCCTCTGAAGTGCCGACCGGTGCTGCGCAACTCGACGTCGCGGCGTCGCCGCTCCGGACTCGAACAATGCTCGCACTTTTTCGGTCGGTACTTCAGAGGATAGACGCGGCCTGATTGGTCCAGAGCGGTGATGGTCTTCCCTTGCTCACTCCGGATCTGACTTTGTGGGGATGTTCAGCTGCTTGCACGGTTGGTGTAAGCGGCGAGTTAAGAGTTGTTGGTGAAGGACATCTGGCTCAGGTGCCATGTAACTCTGCCCAAAAGTTGAAGCGAGAGCGACGGGGAGGCACCGCAATGACCGACCAATCAGGCCGCGCTTATCCTCTGCATTAGTGCCCGGAAGTGCGCGAGCATTGCCCGAGTCCCGAGCGGCGCAGCCGCGAAGGTCGAGTTGCGCAGCGCCGGGCACTAATGCAGAGGATGCGGCCGGTCGGTCATTGCGGTGCCTTCCCGACGCGGCCACCATCAACAAACCAAAACCGAACTGGCAACAAAAATCACTCCCCAGGATGGTAACGCCGCTGCGCCCGCGCGTTCACGTCTTCAGGATAAAACGCAACTTTCTTGAATTCACGGTCAACATAACGCTGCGCCTGATCATCAAAATGCGGCGACGCCGGATCACTGCTCTGACCACCCGCCAGAATAGAGATAGCCTCGACACGATCACCAAACTCAACTACCGCTACAAAACTATTGCCCGAATTCCCATAGATCCGGTTTGTGCCCGGGAACGCCCGTGCCCCGAATGACGCCAGCGCGCCCCAGCGCGAAGACGCCATACCAACTGGCAAACTTGGCGCATTGTCACTGTAGGGATGATTGATGTCCCCGGTGATGCGCTGGAAACGATTAACATCACCCCATGGCGTATTCCACGTACCAAAACTCTCACTCAACTGTAACAGCGTGGCGCTGAACACCTGAAGTTTTTCCACCGCAGGTGCATCCGTGCCCAGCCAGTTGATTTGCTCCAGTTGTGTCATGCCAGCTGGCGTTGCAATTTGCTGTGCGGCGTTTATGCCGTAAAAATGTGCCAATGTCATGGCGACCGAGTCCGCGCTGACGTCAAAGTTCCAGCCGCGTAGCGCTTCAATGGCTTGCTCCAGATCCGGCCAGTCGGGTTCCAGTGCCTCCCAGGCACTGATCAATCCCGGAATCATCTGCTCAAAGGCTTTGAGTGTCGGATCATAGGCAAGGTCAAGAAGACTATTGATATCTAGGCCGGAGGTATTGGATAACAACTCAACAGAATTGAGCTGACGGAAGTTCTCAGCATCCGGTGCCATGTAGCGCGGGTAGTTCGCCGGGTTTGGACTGTACTCTCCCGACACAGTAAACGGCGTTGCGTTGCTGTTTTGAATCCAGCCATTGGGAGGATTCACAATCATCACCGTCTCATCGACGTCGTGCACACCTTGCCAGTCGGTGGCGGGATTGCTGCCATCGACCGGTTGAGAGTAATCGAATTGCGGATCGCGTCTAGGCATAAAGTTGCCGTGGAAATAGGCAATATTGCCCTCTGCATCGGCAAACACCGTGTTATTGGATGAGTTGGTGCGGATGTCCATCATCTCGCGGAACTCGTCGTAATTGGCGGTTTTCATGCGCTGGTAAGACTGGCGCAATGCCTCCACGGGATTCCAGTTGATGCGCGTGACCACCCATTGATCATCCTGCATATGGGTGATCGGGCCTTGGTGGGTACGATAGATCGGGAAAGTACGCTCGGCATATTGCGGTACGCTGTTGCTGTCGGCAGCACTGTTGCTGCGATAGCGCAAAGTCACTTCAGAGACCTCTACAGGGCGCAGTTCGTCACCGTAGCGGTATTTGAGTACGCCGTTGTCATTCACCACCTGATGCACAAACTCGTCCATAAAATCAGCAAAGGTACTGGTGTGCATCCAGCCGGTGGTTTCATTAAAACCCTGATAGATAAAAAACTGTCCCCAAGTGGCGGCGCCATACGCGTTGAGCCCCTCTTTGCTGACCAGTTGATACTCTCCCCGGAAAAAGAAACTGGTATGAGGATTAATCAACAACAGTGCGTTTCCGCTGGCGCTCATCTCGCCGTTGATGGCGATGCCATTGGATCCGGCGGGTTCGTCAAAAATGGTTTCCGACAAGGGTGCGGGTGGCAGTTGCGCGATCACTGGCTGCGCACTCAAATCCAACGTGGACGCAAGGGGGAGTGCGGCAACGCGTGCTTCGGCTTGTGAGTACAGCGCTTCGATACCTGCGGTTGGGATCGCTTCAATATCGCCGCCAATCGAGCCTTCAAAAAAGTAGAAGGGCATCCAGTTTTCAAAACGCGTGAGCAGTTTGGGTTGCACCTGGGGATTGGACGCGAGGTAAAAGTTCAGTCCGTCTGCAAACGCGTCGCATAAGGCTTGCAACCAGTCAGGCGCAGCGTCGTAAGCGGCTTTGGCTTCCGCTTCGCTCATATAGAGCTTTGCACGTAAGTCACTGTAAAGAGCGCTTTCGCCCTCAACTTCTGCAAGTCGGCCAATTGCCCAGGTATAGTTGCGCTCGATGCGTGGGAAATCATCTTCCGCTTGCGCGTACAGGAATCCAAACACTGCGTCTGCATCGGTATCGGCATAAATGTGAGCGACCCCAAAATCGTCGCGCACAATCTCCACTCGTTGGGCGATGCTATTTAAACGCTGGGTTTCTGCGGTGATTTGTTGCTCTACCTGTTCGGTCTCAGCGCTGCCGGGCTCTTGCTGTGGTGCACAGGCGATCAGGGCTGACAATGCCAGCGGTACAAACAAGGCTGTGCGCATTGAACGTGTTACTGCCTGTCGTACGGCACGCAACAGTGTTGGGTTGGAAATGCTTGTTTCAGTCATTGGGAATCCCCGTTGGCAGATAATTTTTCTGTGAAATACCAGGCAGCAAATCCCAGCGTTATGATGGCGAGCGCAATACCTGCTTCTTGTGGTCTGTTAAGAATGATAAACGTCAATGTCCAGATGACAATGCTGCTATAAATGAGCGGGGGCAGCGGGTACAGCCAAGTGCGATAGCCATTATCATCCCCTTTTGCCAAGACATCGGCGCCTTTTTTGTAGCGTAATACAAAAACACCCAGCACGGTGGCTAAAGAGCTCAGCCCAAGTATGAACCCAGAGAACACCAGAATAGATTCAAAGGTGGAGGTCAGGATAAATATCAGCGTCAGCAAACCCTGCGTGTATATGGCGGTGCGCGGAACGCCGCCTTTATTGTGAACTGACAGTTTGCGGAACAAACGGAAGTCTTCACCCATGACTTGCAGCACCCTTGGGCCTGCCATCAACATGGCAGACACTGTGGAGATCAGCAGCAAGGACAAAACACCACCCATCAAAAGCGCGCCGGTTTCACCAAACGTCTGTTGAGCAACAATAACCCCGATCTCGAGTTTGCCTTCCAGCATCTCCATGGGTACTGCGTACAAAAATGTGGCATTCAGTGCAAGATACAACAGAATAACCACGGACGTGCCTACAATCAGGACCAACGGCACAGAACGGCCGGGGTTGTCGATTTCACCGGTGATGTAGGTCGCGGCGTTCCAGCCGGTATAGGCGTAATTCACGTAAATTAGTGACACTGCAAACGCGCTGCTGGTCAATAGTGCGCCGTCACCACTGACCGGCAGTAAGTTGACCGTTTGTGGTGCGTCAACGGTCAAACCGACCAGAACAACAAAACCGATGATCAACGCAATTTTGATTAGCGTGAACCAGTTTTGTAATCCGCCACTGGCTTTGTGGTCGCGACCATGCACGAGGGTGATCACACTGACCAGCAGCAACGCCGCGAGCACACGATTGATATCAACAATGTTGACCAGCGCGGAATCCAGATAAGCAGCAAATGTCATCGCGGCCAGTGCCGTTGGCGCCGCAAAACCCACGGTGAGTGACACCCAGCCCGACACAAATCCAACTGAGGGGTGATAAAGCTGGCTGAGAAAGTTGTATTCACCCCCTGAGCGCGGCAAGCGGCTGGCCAGTTCCGCATAAGTCAGTGCGCCACAAAGCGCGGCAATGCCACCCACCAGCCACAGCATCAGCAATACAAAGCTGGATTTGATATCAATGATCTGAAAACCAATGCTGGTGAATACACCAGTGCCTACCATGTTGGCGATCACCACAGCGATGGCAGTGGTGGGGGTATATGAACCGGCCTTGTGCATAAAACCTATCCTGGGGGTTGTTGTTGCCAGTTACCGATCAGCAAACAGCGAGATCAGTCCTCAGACGGTGCTTCATCCGCGATCAACAGTTCATACAGTTCTATTGGCTCCTGGCTTACGCCATCGCGCCAGATGATTGTGTCTTTGCCGATTTTTCGTAGCCCGGCATTACGCAGCACCGCGCCCGAGGCGGGGTTGCGCTTGAGATGACTGGCATAAAAACGCGTAATGCCGAGTTCAGAGATGCCAAAACCGATCAGCGCGTCTACTGCTTCAGTGCAGTAACCTTCCCCCTGATAAGGGATGCCTATCCAGTAGCCGATTTCAGCTTCATTATCCTGGCGATTAAACAGCCCAACCGTGCCGATGGTTTCATCTTTATTGCGCAGGGTGACGGCAAAGATCGCGGCGCTTCCCTCTTGCCAGGCTTTGTGCTGCTGCATGATCCATTGTTCAGCAGCACCATCCGGGTAGGGGTGAGGAATTGTGCGTGTCATTTCTGCTACATCGCGTTCACCGGCCAATTTTTGAATGCGGGCGGCATCCTCCGCCCGGTAGGCACGCAGGCGCAGGCGTTCTGTTGCCAGTGTGGATTGTTCTTCTGTCATGGATAGTTAACTCCGAAGAGTGCGTCAAGTGGCTTTCCCGACATCATAACCTGTATCACTTGGTGCCAATAGTAGTGCCTCCTGAATTACATGATCTGCCTATGGCGTTATAGTCCAGAACCCGTAAACCTGTTGGTTTTTTCGCGCGGCATCGTTTATCTTCGTATTCTGACCATGAATCTAATCCGGATGTTTTTATGCCTCTATTTACACTTACTACCATCAGTCAGCAGAAACATTTTGCAGGTCTGCAGATTCGAGTAGAGCATGAATCTCAGGTACTGAATTGCACGATGCGATTTTCAGTGTTCTTGCCACCACAGGCGTCGGCTGACAATCCGGTGCCAGCATTGTATTGGCTGACCGGTTTGACCGGGACCGATGAGAATTTCAGCACAAAATCCGGCGCTCAACGTATTGCCGCGGAGCTCGGTATTGCCCTGGTGATACCGGATACCAGCCCGCGCGGTGCCCACGTGCCCAACGACGATGCCTATGATCTGGGGCAGGGAGCTGGTTTTTACCTGAATGCTACCGAAGCGCCGTGGGACAAAAACTTTTTGATGTTTGATTACATCACGTGCGAGTTACCGAGTCTGGTCGAACAGAATTTTCCCCTGAACAACAGGCGCGCTATCAGTGGTCACTCAATGGGGGGACATGGCGCCTTGATGATAGCGGCCCGATTGCCTGAGCGGTTTGTGTCGGTATCCGCATTTGCGCCGATCGCCAATCCCATCCATTGTCCGTGGGGGCAAAAGGCGTTTGCTGCGTATCTCGGCAATGATCAGGAACGCTGGCAGCAATACGACAGTGTGGAGTTATTAAAAGCCCGCGGGCTGATGTTACCTTTGCTTGTTGATACCGGCACGGCGGATGAGTTTTTGACAAAACAACTGAATACAGAAGCATTGATTGCGGTGGCCGCCGGATTGCCTGATGCACGAGTGCGCTATCAGGAGGGTTATGACCACAGTTATTATTTTGTATCCACGTTTATGGAAGAGCATTTGCGCTTTCATGCCAGATACCTGCTGGCGTAAGCTTTTCTACCGAAGAAGATTGATTGACGTTGACATGGGCCTTTGTGCTCAGGAGTACAAAAATGAAAACACGTGCCGCGGTTGCCTTTGCTGCCGGTAAACCATTGGAAATTATTGAAGTTGATCTGGAAGGCCC
>JAUSPW010000065.1 GCA_030652635.1 Pseudohongiella sp.
GACGAACCCACCAACCACCTCGATCTGGAAGCGACCATCTGGCTGGAGCAGTGGCTGATCCGCTACCCCGGCACGTTGCTGCTGATCTCGCACGACAGAAGTTTTCTGGACAAAGTGATTGATCATGTCATCAGCTTTGAATACAAAAATCTGTTTATGTATCGCGGTAATTTTACGTCTTATGAAATCCAGCGCGCCGAGCGCATGGCGCAGCAGCAAGCTGCACTTGAAAAGCAGCAAAGACGTAAAGCAGAAATCGAAGATTTTGTGCGGCGCTTTCGCGCCAAAGCCAGTAAGGCACGACAAGCACAAAGCCGCTTGAAAGAATTACAACGCATGCAGGATATCGCGCCAGCGCATATTGATTCACCATTCAGGTTTGAGTTTTTTACGCCAGAAAAGTCTTCTGACGATTTGATGACAATTAAAAAAGCCGAAGTCGGCTTTACCGAACCGCTCATCAAAAACGTATCGCTCAAATTGCATGGTAACAGCCGCATAGGTTTGCTGGGATTCAACGGCGCAGGTAAGTCTACCTTGTTAAAAACCATTGCCGATCAGATGCCCTTTCTGGGCGGCGACATCGTCAGCTCCAAACATCTCAAGGTGGGCTATTTTGCCCAACACCAGGTGGATGTCATGGATATGCAGGCAAGCCCGATGCTGATGATGCAACGGCTTGATCCCAAAGTACGTGAACAGGAAATACGCAACTATCTGGGCGGTTTCGATTTCAGGGGCGACCGGGTTTCTGAACCCATCCACAATTTTTCTGGAGGCGAGAAGGCACGTCTGGCGCTGGCCCTGATCATCTGGCAAAAACCCAATCTGTTGTTGCTCGACGAGCCCACAAACCACCTTGATCTCGAAATGCGCCACGCCTTGACGGTGGCTTTGCAAGGCTTTGAAGGTGCGCTGGTATTGGTGTCACACGATCGCCATTTGATGTCCAACACGGTTGATGAGTTTTACACCGTACACCGAGGCCAACTGACCGCCTTTGACGGCGATCTCGACGATTATGCGCGCTGGCTGCAAGATCCTGATGGCACACGGGCGAACAATACCAATAACAAAGCCGCGCCAGCCTCCGCTACTAAATCAACAACAGCAACTGCCGCACCGTTGGTCGTGATTGATAAAAAAGATCAGCGCAAACAGGCCGCGGCCCAGCGCGAACAACTGGCACCGCTGCGCCGTGAGATTCGCACACTCGAACAAAAGATGGAGAAGCTAGGCGCGGAACTGGCAAGTCTTGAAGACAAACTGGGCGACGCGACCCTGTATGAAGAGTCGCGTCGTAATGACTTGACTGAGTTGCTGCGCCAGCAAGGTTACTGCAAGGCTGAGCTCAACCAGTGCGAAGAAACCTGGCTGCTAAAAAGTACCGAACTGGAAGAACTATCTGCCTGAGCCTCGCAGCGACAGAACTAGCGTTGTGACGCCTGCAGTTGTATACGATAGCGTTGCTGGCGATTGTCGCGCTGCGTGAGTACCTCCACCACATCCCCTGCGTCGCGGTTTTCCAGCACGTTGAGCAGATCGTCTTCGTTGGCGATCCGTGTGCCATCAATCTCAACAATGACATCGCCTAGAATGATGCCACGATTGGTTTCTGTCAGACCACGCATGCCTTCACGCTCTGGACTGGCACCTTCAATGACATCCAGTACGATGACGCCGCTGATACCCCAACGCTGTCGGTAATAGTCCGCATACTGCGGCGGGAACAAGCTGATACCCAAGGTAGGTGTCTGCACCTGCCCAAATTGAATCAACTCCGGCACTATCTTTTTAACGGTATTGACGGGAATCGCAAATCCGATGCCGGAACTCGCACCACTGGGGCTATAAATCGCAGTGTTCACGCCTACCAGTTGCCCAAGAGAATTCAGCAAAGGCCCACCAGAGTTGCCAGGATTTATGGCGGCATCGGTCTGAATGACATCCCGTATCTGACGTCGTGTCACCGAGTTGATCTCCCTGCCCAGCGCGCTGACCACCCCTACCGTCAATGTGGTATCCAGGCCAAACGGATTACCGATGGCAATCACTTTGCGACCCACCTCCAGCAAGGAAGAGTCGCCCAACTCCAGCGGACTGAGTTGCGCCTGTGGCGCCTCAATCTGCAGCACGGCCAGATCTTTATCGGGCTCAACGCCGACCAAGGTAGCATCCCAGGCACTGCCATCCTGTAGCGTCACGGTTACACGCGAGGCGTTCTGAATCACGTGAAAATTGGTGACGATATAACCGTTATTATCCCAGACAAATCCAGACCCAGTACCCTGTGGCACTTCCTGAGGATTGAGATTAAAAAACGACTGACGCACCAGACGGGAGTTGGTGATGTAGACCACCGAGGGGCTTGCGCGTTTAAACACCTCGATGTTGTTGGCTTCATCGTTAGTGCTGAAGCTTCGGTAATCCGGGGTCTGGGCGTAAGCTGGCAACACAATCGTCAATGGCAGCAGTGCCAGCCCAAGCGCAGCTAAAGCTTTTGTGAAAATACCGGGGAGTTTGATAGCAATGTTTGTGGACATAAACGCTCCTGATCAGATTTCACACACCAACATCAATAGTGGTGATTTGCGATCAGGATTTCAAGAGTGCTTAGGCATCCTGCCCAGGCGCCAGCCTTAAGGCGTGGCGCCATTGTAAATTTCCTGCCAGTTGATCACACGATCATGGCTGCGGAACTGACCAAACTCCAGCGTTGCGCGCGGATTTTCATTAAAGTCCTGATCATCATGCGGCCACTTGAACTGTAACCACGGCAGATTCAGACCCGATGGACTCAAGTCCAATTCGATGTCCACCGTGCCTGCGTTATCTTCACCTGGCGCCGTTGCAGTAAAGGTCAGATCAGTCGGGTTGCTGGCCGCCTGTGTGCCCTGAATCAAACCGGCATTAAAGATACTGTCCTCGCCGGCAACAATACTGGTGTCAAGCTCCTCAAGTGCACCGGTGTAGGTACCCGAAAGCAGATCCAGCTCATCGGACTGAATCAAGGTACACGCGTCATCAGTATTGGTGACGAATTGTGTGCCGTTAAAATACTCAACACGGAAAGTAATATCCAGCGGCTCAGTTTCCGGGCCGTAAGCATTGTCCACTTGTATGCGGCCATAGCGGAAATCGTGGCGCGCCAGTTCAAAGAACTCTGCGAGGTTTTCTGTGATTTCCGCATTCAATACCAACGGGTCCAGCGTCACGCCATCGTTGTCGGTGGGATCAAAGGCAATTACCAAGTCTTCATATGGACCATCAGGATCTGCCGGGTTTGCCCGTGCATAGATCAGATGGCCATCAATCAGCAGTACACCACCATTCACCGATGACCACTCTGGCTCAAGGTCTGTCGGTATACCGTTGGGAGAATTGCCGTTCAACAATCTGGAACTGCGGTTGGTATTATCACCCGGATCTACAATTTCGATTGCGCGCAGATTCAACTCGTTATAAAGGTCGAGTTTGGCAAATCCACCCCGATAATTGACGGTGGTATTGCCTTGCAGATTACGGGCAGTCAGTGTGGCCGCAATCCCGAAGGGTTCATCCATGTATGTAAAGCTGGATGGCGGTGAGCAACTGGCGCTGACGCGCGGCAACAACGACACAGCGCTGGGTACAAAACGCTCCGGATAAAAACGACCCACGTTCCTGACCCGACCAATGATGACATCCGTGCCAAGGTAAGGCGCCGGGTCTTCGTTGATATCGATCAACTGAGCCTGCAAATCAATAATGCCCACTTCGTTATATTGCATGTTGACCAGTCCCGAACCCGGGCTGTCAAAATCAGCTTCAAACAAGGTGTCATTATTCAACACACCCAGCACACCACATTCCGGTGATGCGCCAGAGATACACTCGCTCTGCGCCTGGTTCGACAAGACTGTCAGCTGAATACGGTAGTCGTCTGCCAGACCATCACTGTCCTTGTAGAAATTGGGTGTTTCTCGATTGTCATGCAAGTTGGCGTTGGTATCCGGTTGACCATCAAAATCCGTGTCATCGGCAGACTGCCACCCCATCGATGTTACGCGCGTATCAAAACCGGCACCCGCAATACGCCATGGACTGCCATCACTGTCAGCTGCAAAGGATGTCACTGTCTGCGAATTGACCGGCGGGAAGTTGCCCACCGGGAAACCATCGCGTCGATCCAGACCAACAGCGCCGGGGAAGTCGATTGCAAAACCAAATGGACGCACCACAAAATTGTTGCTGCTGCCAATCATAAAGTCGCCAGAATACCCTGGGGCAGTCAGTGTATCGTCAGGCGAAGGTGTTCCAAAAAAGCCGAACGGAATGTCATAACGCGCGTGCAACTGCATCAGACCAACATCCGAATAGTTCAGCTCGATGGTGGCCCCGATGTCGCCACTGGGCTGGGTGATAAAATCCAGTTCAATTTCTGTGAATGTGCCATTGATACCAGCAGCGTCATTGTCATTGGCCAATGTGATGGCGTCACCATTGATTGTGAGTGATTCACCGCCAATACAAAGATCAGGATCAAGGCACTCAGCTGCCAACTCGATGTTCAGTGTTTGCCCTGGCGCAAACAGAGGCGTGCACTGCATAGGATCGTTATCAGAGCTGCGCACACCCTGAATGGTCAGCAGATGTCCCAAAGGATTGGTGCCTGAGGGTTTGCCAGCAATCTGCGTGGGGATGGTCGTATTCAACAGAGTTTCGTTGTAAAACAACAATCCCGCTTCCGCGATTTCCAGTTGTGGATCTTCAAATTCGACTGCGCCACTGACTGTGCCGAGCACGTTAATATTCACTGGCGTCAATGCGCCCGCTGGCACCGTATAGTTGAGCAGTAATTGCACAGTCTGTTCACCTGGCGCAAATGTGTAAGTCGCTTGGCCGTTGTCAGTTTGTGACGCGATGCTGCTCAAAGTGCCATCACCTGTCAGCACCCGAGCCCAGATGCCCTTGGCAGGCGATGTGCTCAGGTTAATGGTTTCACTCGATGCTCCGATTGGATCATGGTTGGAGTTGTGTGCAGTAATAGTAATTGGCGTTCCCACACAAGATATTCCAAAACCAGAGTGTTCAATTGCGTAATGCGCTATCCCCGCAGGGCCACCAAATCCACACTGGTCCGTCGCAGTCTCTATCAGAATATCGTCAATAAAAAAGAATCTCTCCAGCTCATAACCACTGTTAATTCTGAACCGCACTTCGGTGGTACTGCTGAACTCCTGAACAGGACTCTGTGCTGCCAGAATTGTCGACAGATTGTAGCTGACCGGAATGGAAGAGTTGCTTTGATCAGCAGTAATGTTCGTGAAGTTATCCAGGACCACCCACGCATCGCTACTGGACCCTCTGGCCTCAATGACAAATGAATCGCTGAGTGCCAGCGCGGTATGTCCATAACGGACCTGCATCACTACATCTTCTGTGAAGGGCACTGCATCAAGATTGAATACACGAGACACGGAGGGACTGATATTGTTGCTGGCGGCCAAACCGCTGGACGTCAACCGTAATCTGCCACTCACTATCTGAATATTACCGGTGCCAGCACCCAGCCCACCACTCACAGTGCCATCGATGCCATCCAATTCATTCCAGTTGCCTGCCCACGGTCGGGTGCCATCACTGTTGCCAAAACCAACATTTCCAAATTCATCAGCCCAAGTTATCAAGGTAAGCTGTGGGTCATAGCTGAAGTTCGGATCTTCGCTGCTAAGCTCTTTCACCAGGCCATTGGTGACTCCAATATTAACCGTCGCCACTTGGCTGTGCACCAATCTCAATACAACAGTACCTTGATCTGCGGACGCGTATGTGTAGATAGCCTCTCCATTACCATTGTTAGTCAGCACACCGCTTCCGGATTGCAGTTGCCAAGTGCCAAATGCCGTACTAGTAGTAATTCTCACGGATCCGTAATAATCGAGATCGCGGTTGTGGGTCAGACCGTCGTGCTTGCTGATACGCAACACGCCTGCTTCACAAACAGAGCCGCCTTGCTCTTGCCTGATACTGAAGTGGCCTACATATCCATCCTCCACCAAGTGCAGGGCATCAAGACGGCGTTGGGCGGCCGAGGGTTCAAACACGCCAAGCTCCACGTCACCCACAAACAGATTCTGGGTCGTATCATTTGTCCGATCCAGTTCAGTGACATCATCACGAGTAAACAAGGTACCCGTAATAGGATCTAATCCCTCACCAATAATGGCCGTCTCGTTGTCCACCGAGAGCACAAATACATCCAGTACCGCCGTAGGGTCTGACGGATCGACCCTCAGATAAAATGCATCAATGTCGGTATTGCCATTACCTTCTGTTGCACCAAATACATCGGCATCACTGCCTTCCAGATAAATTTCAGCCTTGCCTGCGTTAGGCCCGGTCCGGTAATAGATGACCAGATCAGACGCTGTAAATGTCAGTGTTCCGCCGCCTACCGCTGGCAGTTCGCCGCCATCGGTGGTGGTAAACACAACACTACAATTCAGACTATTGTTATTCGCCGCACAGTCATCCATGACATACAAACCATTGATGTTGACGTCCTGGTAGTTCACGCCAAACACGGCTTCTCCATCAAGGAACAAGGACGCTGTGCCCAGAATCGGGTCATAGCGCACCAAGTCCCAAGGATCAAAAACCAGATTATTGGTACCAATGGTGCTGTTGCCGTTGGCAGACATAATAATGTGGCCGTTTTTAAGCAAGTGCACGGCATTGATGTCGTCTATGCGATCGCCATTTACTGCACTGTCATCAAAAAACATAGTGGCAATGTTAGTACTGGGGTCGTAAATGATCAGGTCATCATTGGAGAAGTTTGATAACCCGCCAATCGTGGTCTGGTCGCCGGGCGTAGACACCGAGAGCAGGAAACGCTCCTGTGAGGCCACAGGTGGACCAACAATCGTGGTGATATCGGTCGCAGCATTATTTGATGGCACCAGATCAAAATTGCCTGCACCAACGGTTACCAAGGCTGTATTGGTGATGTTGAAACCCGCGCCACCGGTCACTTCCACATTCAGAGTCAAGCTGGTGCTGGCGTTCACAGCCAGAGGCGTTAACCCGTTGCTGTTGTAGACACAACTCAAGGTTGGACTGATGGTGTTACAGGTCCAGTTTGTACCTGTGGCGGAGATAAAATCCACGCCAACAGGCTGTTGGTCGGTAATTGTAAATGGCGCCGTACTGATATCAGGCCCTAGGTTGGTAACCGTTAACAGATATTGACCAGCCTCGTCTGTTTCCAAGGTACCAATCACTGACTTCTGCATACGCAAGTTAGTGGTGACACCGGTGACCGTGGTCAGCACACTGGCAACGTTGTTGTTACTGACACTTTTATCAAATAAGGAATCAATGTCTATGGTTCCACCTTGAGTGTCATTGACATTGTCAAATTGTGGAGCTCTGACACAAGGAGCGGGATTAGGTATAGTGCCGGTCGTTTCGGGTGCACATACCGCGCCGGAGTGCAACATGCGGACGGTTGCTTTAGCAGAATTGCTTTGCAAGGGAAACACTGCCACGTTGCCAACCTGAACGTTGAGCGTCAGCGGCGGTAAGCTGTCACCATTCTCCAGTTCGCCGCCGGGATAACTCGCCGCAATGTTGTAAGTACAGGTATATGCGCCGGGATTAAGCACAACAGTACATGTCCAGTCAGTGCCACTGACGTCACCCGCGTTGGCGAATGTCATACCGGTTGGCAATAGACCAGCCACTGTGATCACACCGGTGGCGGCACCCGCGATGTTCGTGCCATTACCATTGTTAGTGACATCTACGGTATAAGTGCCTGTGCCATTGACTTTGAACGAACCGCTTTGGCTGATAAATACTTCAACATCGGCAATCGGGAAGTTGGTAATACTGATCACTTCTGACAACAGCACTACAACGTCTTGCCCCGCACTATAGCGCGTGGTGATTCGTTCAGCTTCTGAACCAAACTGCGCAAAATCTTCCAGCAAGGTGTGACTCAGGTAGTGAGTATCTACGTCAAATCCCCACGTTGAACCAATCCGATTACCATTGCGATTTAGCTGAACAGCATCAGGACCAGGGAAATCGATTTCATAACCATCGCCATTGATGCCGGCGTTTGATTCAAACTCCATGTAGCCTGTTGGCCCTAACCAATAGATAGGCCGCGTGATGGTGGAGTTAAACTCCGCATTGGATGGATTAAAACTGGTCACCAATGGAACAAAAATCGTTGAATCCAGGCCTGTTGGCCCTTTTTGCATGCCCAGCGTTTCTTCACCATTTGCCAGTTGTTCGTCACCTTCGAGTGTGACGTGTGTTACTTGGCCGTTTGGCAGCAATTGTGCGGCATCATAAGTCGCCATCCGGAAATTTCTGGGTACCAGGGTAAACGCTGAATATTGAAAGGGCTGAAAGCCGTGGAACAGGTTTACCACACGTAAATGTTCGTCAGGATCACTGTAAATTGTAATCAACGACCAGCCGCCGGCACAGGTGCCATTTGTTGTCCAAGGTGTTGTGGTCTGCACCACTAGGTCTTTTAACCGGTACAACCCAGAGCCTGCAACAATGTTGGTTACATCCGCATAACCAGCAAAGAAATCCACATTGGATGATGTTGTCCCAACAGCCTGGAATATTTCCTCGGCTACCACAGCAACCTCATTACCATCGGGGCCGAATCGAACCTCAGAGACAATATCGGCCGTTTTCCCTGAACCAGCCCAGTATAAAAAGGCAGCTTCAACGTTGGCATTCATAGGCAAGGTCAAAGTCGCCGTAGTCCCGGTTGTAAAGTTAACCATGGCACAGTCGACAACGGGGTCAACCGTCAGTGTTGTGGTAGAAGGTTGGGTTCGCAGGGAGTTACCAATAGCCCTATAACTTAAAGACCCGGAATAGGTTTCATACAAGGTAACCGGTACATAAGACGTCGCAAGCGGCGTGCCTGCCACCAGAGGCCTGAATGCGGCCACCACGTGAGCATTCATAGTCGGCGGACTGGTCCCACCCGATTGGAAAGGTTCAGTGATCTCAACCAGACCCGCAGAACTGAGCACCCCTGCAGAACCAGCAGTTTTTGTACCACTGTTGTTGAAGGGCGGGCTGTTGACGTTGGCGTTTGCCTGCAAAACCGCTTCGCGATAAGGAGGTTCACTCTGCACACCCGGCACTCGTCCACCCCAAATGCCGGTCAATGTGGTTGCCGGCTGTGGTGTCCGGTAAAAGTATTGGTCCAGTGACGCATTGGAACCACGGTCATTAGCCACCACGCTGAATATGAATGAATTGTTGGCACCCGTTGTGATGCTGGTAACGGCATTGTGCCTGGCGTTTACCACTGGACCAGTATATTTAGAACTGTTAACGGGTCCTTGTGAGGGAATTGGCGCAATTTGTGGGGCGGTTTGCGCAACGCCGGTTACCGACAGCAGACAAATTGCAGGTTGCCCCACACCGCCCGTCAACACGCCCGAGTAGCTGCCTGCTGCTGTAGGCAGAGTGGCGTCAAAAATCGCCCATATTTCAGTGGTCACGATAGGCGACTGATCATCATTCTCCATGCGGACAATGCGCGTCATATTTTGACCATTAAACTGCGCCACCGTCCCGGTATTGGAATTGCCAATCTGCATGGTCGCCATCAACACCATGCGTGATCGCAGCTCTGGCACAGAATTCTGTGCGGGAATACTGATACTGGTCGACGTGCCTGGGTTTGTGCAGGCTGGTCCTGCAAAAATATTGGGGAAACAACCGTTATAAAACAGGTTGGGATCAAAAGCGCCGTTCTCGGTAATCAAGCCATCGTCGGCGTCAAAGTTCAAGGTCGCAGGCGTGGTGCTGTAATAGCGCAGGATGACTTGCCCCGCGTCTGCCGCTGCAAACACATAATCTGCTAGACCAACATCTGGACCGGAAGGCTCGGTCAACACACCTTGAGCTGAGGCAGTCAGCTGCCAGTCGCCCCGCGTGCTGTTGGTAGTCAAGCGCATGGTGCCGCGATAGTCGGTGGCAATATTGCCTTCGCTATTGCGCACCCTGAACGTCACCTCGGTGATGCTACAGGCGTTACTGTTCAGACCATGACTGATTTCAAAGGTGCACAATGAAATAACAATATTGCGATCGAAGCTATTATTGGCATCACGTGCGTCCAGCGTGACACCGTCAGATATATTGATGTTTACAGGCCCTGTGACCGAGCTCAATCTGAAACCCAACGTCATGACACCGGCATCAGCAAGCTCAAATTTGTAGGTGGCGTTGCCATCTTCGGCAACTGGGTCTGTCAATAAACCAGTGGACTGCCCAATTGTCTGCCAGGTTCCAAAACCCGTGGTGGTACTCAGGTTGATGGTACCGGTGTAGTTAGTGACGGTGGTGCCGGCACTGTCGACAAGCCGGATGGTGACTTGCTCGATAGAGCATATATCCGATGCGTTACTATGAGTCACCCGGAACAGACAGCTGTTGAGCACCAGATTAGGATCAAACTGACCAGATGGCTGCGAGACGTTGGCAGCAACTATATTGAAGTTGGCAGTGCCGGCCTGATTATTTTGATAATTCAGCTTTATCTCACCCGCGTCAGCGATGACAAAACCGTACGATGCCGAGCCCAAGTTGGCCTGCGGTGTCAGCGTGCCCAGCGCGTTCGCCGGCACCGAGGTTTTGCTCCAAGTTCCGGTACTGGCCAAGGTTCCGGTGGTACTGAGATTGATTGTTCCGGCATAGGTGGTCATCACAGTGCCGCCTGCATTGGTGACTCTGATGGTCACCTCTTCAATACGGCAAACATTACCGTTAGCTTCTGAATGAAAAATTCGGAATTCACAGGCGGTCAATGTCAGTGTGCCACCATTGTTTGTGACACCATCAATATCAGGGCCCGTAACATTAAAGGTATAACCACCCGCGGCACTGGTATACCCCAGTTGGACAACACCGGCATTTGCGACGGTGAAGGTATAGGTAGCAATGCCATCATTCAGAGTCCCGTTATCAAAGGCACCGGGGGCCGAGAAAGTATTGGCCCAGTTACCTGTCCCGGGTGTTGCTGTGACCGTAATATTGCCGGTAAACGTGGTGGCCAACTGGTTGAAGTCATTGCGTATGGAAATGGTAGTGCCTGTTGGTGCACAAACTCCACCTGTACCGGGGTGAGAAATTTCAGCAAAAAACGAGGGTTCAATGATTTCAATCTCGTCAGTCACCACAAAGTTGGTCGCAGCCTCGCCAGGCACAGACAAGCGAATAGTGTTGATTGACCCGATTGACCCAGTCAGCGATAGGTTACTAAACGTTGCGATACCACTGCCATTTGTGACTGCAGTCAGAGTTCCACCTAAGGTGGCAGTGCCAGAGTTGAGACTGGCGGTGACCGTTATACCAGACACAGGAGCGCCCCCCGATGTCAATAGTGTCACCGATGGCTGCGTGGGCAAGGCGATACCTGTATAAGTTTCCGGGCCGGGT
This sequence comes from Pseudohongiella sp., assembly GCA_030652635.1. Taxonomy (GTDB): domain Bacteria; phylum Pseudomonadota; class Gammaproteobacteria; order Pseudomonadales; family Pseudohongiellaceae; genus Pseudohongiella. The sequence continues at coordinate 11,470 of JAUSPW010000065.1, forward strand.
TGCTGACCAGTATCAATTTCAAGTGTCGGCGGGAGGTATCTGACTATCACGATACCGGAGCCACCATTACCGGCATTGATGTTTCTGGAACCGCCACCGCCACCGCCCGTATTGACAGTGCCGTTTGCGGCCGCATTGGCTGCGCTGACCAGTCCGATACCACCGCCACCAGAGCCTGCAGCACCGGGTGTGGCGCCACCGCCGCCGCCACCGCCTGCAAAAGCACCACCAAATAACGTACTCGTGAAACCAGCACCACCCGCGCCACCATTGCTGTTAGTCGCGGCCACGCCAGCAGCCCCGCGTCCGCCTCCACCGCCTCCGGCGCGCTGCCCAGCAGTACCGCGTCCTCGGCCAAGACCACCGTTGCTGCCCTGAGAACCGGTACCAACTGCGCCGTCCTCGCCGTTTGCATCACCCGCGCCGCCGCCGCCTCCTGATCCACCATCATTACCGGCACGCTCTGTTGAACTGGTGTTATTTCCCGCGCCGCCGCCACCGCCACCTGTGGCGCTGAGCGCACCAAATGACGATGCGTTGCCGTTGGTACCTTTAACCCTGGAATCGTTTCCGCCGGAGCCACCGCCTCCACCTGTGCCCACCGTGACCACAACCGAGCCTGCTACGGCAACGTTGGCATTTTCAACAAGGCCACCGGCTCCGCCGCCACCGCCCGCATTTGCTCCACCTCGACCACCGCCACCACCGCCGGCGACAACCATCACGCCCACGCTGGTAACACCGGGAGGCGGCACAAACGTTCCGTTACCCGTAAAGGTATGCACAATGTAACCGGCTGCTGGCCCGGTACCCGGTGTAGTGACCGTGCCCCCAGTGCCACGCAAGTTCACCGGCCCCGGTACTTGCGCATAAACCAAACCCGCCAACGCCAGCAAGCCAAGAGACAACAGCACCCGACGCCAGAGTTTGCTCAGCGCATGGGCTTTTTGTGCATGATGTCTGCGTCGGGCGGCTTTATGCGCCTTGCGTCCGGGGGCAGTTATGGGTGAGTCAGGGTTTATTGCCATTGTTCCAGGTTTCAGGTCTCTCGGGCTTGCTATCGTAGTATCCGATAATATTTATTGTTTATTAATCACTTGCGCATTGTATCCAATCACCGAGCACTAAGCAGGTCAATCGGGGACTGCCTCGGCTTTTATTCCCTAAATAGACCCGATGATACTCTTTAACTGATTGCAAATTGTGGCCACCGAACACAGAATACCGAAGCACGGCACCCTAACCCATTGAGGCTAACCATGGAAACGGAATACAAAATTATACAAGCCACCACGCCACATTTTGCCAACAACCAGAATCTCAACCGCGTGATGGCGGAAGAATCTCAGGCTGGCTGGACACTGGTCGAAAAATTCGACAACTATAAAATCCGTGTGCAGCGCAGTATCAGCCATCGCGCCTCAGACGCGGGGCGCGCTATCGACCCATATCGTACCCAAGTCGGTCCAAGCAACATCCTGACTTACAGTGCAGCCGCCGCCGTTACCCTGGCGATTGTTTACATGATATTCCGCGCAGTCGGCGCCTTGCCGTAAACCTGGTCGTTTGCATCTCAGACCGGCCCGCTAATGCTCAACCGCGCAGTTCAGAAACTGGTTCTGACCTGCACGGTTCTGCTCACCTCACCACAAATGCCCTGGCTGCTGATGGTGTAGTACTCTGTTCCACTGACATCTGCATCAATATTACAACTGACTTCTGCGCGACAATTCGCCAATCCGTCCACTGCAAAATTGTAAACGCGTGGGCTGCCAACATTATTCGGACAGATTGCATTCACGTTGTATAGCGGGAACTCATTGGGCGGAAACAAGGCATTCATGGCAAACCCTGCGCCAGACTCAGCCGCATAAAATGCCCTCGTCAGTTGTGTTTCTTCCTCAAAGGTATCCGAATTCTGGGACACCAGCCAATTGATCGCCGCAGCGATAGACACCAACAAGGTGATCACAAAAATAGCTGCCGGCAAACCCAGCCCGCGCTGATAAAACGATAGACCGCCCGCACTCGTTATTTTGTGGCGCGTTTTGTCATGAAATGATTGTTGACCACGATCAGGGTACATTTCGCATCAACACCTCATGTTTGAGTCTTACCACATCATTGGACTCTGTAAAATTCAACTCCATCGATACAATCGCATTTCGCCTGAGCGTGGGCGCCATCAATGCAAATGCCGTCAACCCCGTATTATCCAGTCGATCACTGATCAATACCCGATCCGGCAACGCCGAAGGCAGCCTGCGACTGGGCAAGGGACTCGCCACGTCACAAGAATTGGTTGCAGGGGTACACTGCGTCAGCTCTACACCATAGTTGGCGTAGCGGTACAAGAGATTACCCACGACACAAAAACTCACGGGATCCTGTGCAATGTAGATCCTGTCGACAGGTGAGCGACGGGGAAAGCGGTGGCTGGCATCCAGTGTAATGGTCACAATGCCGTCTGCACCACCTGTGTCCACAATACTGTCCAGCGGTGCCATCGGCGAGCGGTTATCCAGATCATACAGATTGGCGGTATTGATGGGATAAATCACCGCATACTCGTCGGCCCCACTGCTGAGCAGTAATGAGGGATTAAAATCGATGGAGGTAATGGACGTACCCCCAGCGCCGGTGAATGGCGCACTCAGATAATTACTGGCCCCCAGAAACGGGACAAATTCCATACACTGATCACCGTTCGGCTGTGCCGTAGTTACCCGGATACTGTTAGGCACAGCGTTGTGCAACTCCATGGCAATACGATCGACCACCACCCGCCCGGAACTGGACAGTTTGTTGCGGTTGCCACTACTGACAAAGCCGTTTACTGCGTCGCCAATATAACTGATTACGCCCACCGCAATAATGCTGGAGATCAGGATGGCAACAACCATCTCGATCAAGGTAAAACCAGTCATGTTAGGGTAAGTTCGCTTTTGCATCAGAAATTTGCCTTATACACGTCATATACCCAGCCTTCCCTGCGACTCACATGGGTAATGGTCACTCGAATATGTTTGGCATCTTCTTCATCATCCAGATCGTTCAGCGCAGTGGTCAACAGCTCTTCGGGCTCGCCTACGCCTTGCTGCATATAACGCACACTGACTTGTACCCGAAAATTGCCGTATCCGTCACGGTCATTGCCTTCAGCATCCTGTAGGGGAGTTGTCTGCTCAAAACCTTCATCCAGACCATGGTAGTCATCCACATCGTCGTAGTCTTTGCGGCATTCGCGGTTACTGGAGACGCCACAGGTGCCCCCCAGATCCGGGCCAAAATCTACTTCATCGGTGCAGTTTGTGCGGCATGGAGGTATCCCCCTTGCTGAAGAGTGCTCGTCAAAACGACGTGACAGAATTTCATCCAGATAACTTTGTGCCAGTGCAACAGCACGCGTCTCCAACATCACATCAGAACTGCGCGAGATTCCCCCTGAAATTGCGCCAGTAACACCAATCAGCGCAATCGACAGGATCACGATCACCGCGATCAGTTCGATTAATGTAACTCCGCGCTGAGTTTGTTTCATGGCAGGCAGTCCCCCACATAGGCAAAACCCGATGGAGACCAGCAGACAGACATGGCAGGGCTGTCATTAATACACAGACGCACTGCCGTCGAAATTGCTTGCGGGAAACCGGGTGAACCCGTGACCCCGCCGGTGATCAGATCACCCAGCGAATCATAATTAAGCACCAGCGGTGCGGCATTGGTCACCGCAAATCCACCCGCCGTCACGCTGCAACTGTCCAGTTCATTCACGTCGGCACGCATATTCACGGTAGCCAGATCCATACGACTGATCTGGACCTGCCCCGCACCATCATCCAGGCGCACTTCAATTAAATCGTCCACGGGCTGAATTGTGAGCGTAACGTCATTTCGGCCGATAGCCTTTTGTTGAGCAGAGCGAGCCAGCGACACCACCTGATCGCGTGCAATGGGTGGATTGTAACTGTCGCTGCGCAGAAATCGTGACATGCCAACCGATGAAATAATGCCCAGCACTACGATGGCAATAATCAGTTCCACGATCGAAAAACCCTGATTGCGCCTTGCTGTCATGAATTTACCTTGAGCCGGGAGTCATGCTGGAGGTCAGCAGCATGCAAGTATATGCAAAGCATGGTACTTCAAAAAGCATCAAGCCGGAAACGCTAGGCGAGTCCGGCTTGGTGTTTAGTTCATGAATCTCTCAGCTCTGCCGGTGCGGGGTTACCGAGAGATATCACAAAGTTTTAGTCTTGAACGTAGGTGATTGCATCGTCAGTGATCACGCCACGACGAATCTGGCCTGTAGTTGAGTAGGTGAAGAAAGGCAGGTTCTGACTCGCAGTATCTGCAACAGTAGCATCACCAAACTGACCTGTGTAGACATACATGCAGGCTGGTGGTATCGCAGCGGCGGCTGGAGATACTACCGCTGCCTTACCTGGAAACAGTGCAACTTTAAAGTCTACCGCTGTAGTTTTGTCCAGCGCTGCGAACTTTGTAAAGCCAGTGCCGGTCGTGGCCAAATCTGCTTCCACAAGGCTTACGTTAGTAGTACCGCCAGTCAGGTCGCTGTCTGCCAGTGCAATAGTTGGACGACCTGATTGCAGCGTGTCGTTGAATATTTCAACGCAAGAATTAAAGCCGGCGGTCAGGTTGGCAGCTGTCAGCGGCAGAAGGGAATCATCAGAGGATCCAATCAACGGATATCCACGAGCAACGTCGAATGCCAGTGTTGCGTTATCCAACGTTACTGATGTTGGCTGACCAGTTGCAATGAACTGCGCTCGGTACATCGCTGCACCCGTTGTGAATCCACCAACGACGCCATCAAATGCTGCGTCATGAGCTTCGTCAGTCACGTCGATAAAACGTGGCAGTGCAGTTGCGGCCAAGATGCCCAACAGCAGGATCACCACAACCAGTTCAATAATCGTAAAACCTTGTTGCTTACGAGCGGCTTGCATTTTCATCGTTAAACTCCTTCCTCTTTAGATCCGTCTACCTGTTGCGGGTTGCAACTGATTGCCGGTGAAAATTGGCGTTGGTAAAAAAACGCCGTTAATTAAAATCGTTGTTTTGCAGAAGAACGTTGCTTTCGTCTCAGCGCATCAATTGCTGTCGGCGCTTTATCAGATTGCTTGGAAGTGATGCTAACAGTGGTTTTGACGTCCCGCTACCACAAGTGCGCTATTCATCCCCAATTAGGCCCGAGAGCCGGCAAAAATCAATTATTTATTATTATTATCAATGCGTTATATCGTATTTTACCCGGTTTTTACCCGGTCATTATTGGGCTGCTGTCAGCTCAAGCGGTACACTTTGCCACTGGTAAGGTTCTACCGCAGACAACATCGTCCCCTGCCAGTCTGTACCTGTTTCGCCACCAAACACATTCTCAATACGAAGGCGGATCTGATTGCCTGTTACCATTTGCCCATTGCGTGTCACGTACAAATTACTTGCATTTTCAGCAAGATACACCAACTCACCACGCGCAGCATCAAAGTACCAGGTTCGCCTTGGCATCGAGGCTTCATCAATGACAGAAAACACTCCCACATAATTGCTGGGTACTTGCAACATCAGATCCATGGGGTTAGTGCCAGTTAGCGCGTTTACACCTGCGCGTCCGCCCGTAGCAATGGCGGTCATCATCTGTAAATTGACACCCGCTTTCAGCTGCGCCAGCACAGCGATGAAGTTTGCGCGCTCGGCCTCACCAGGGAATTCCCGATACCGATTCAACGCAACGGAAAACAAAATGGAGGCAATCAGCAAATAGACCACCAGTTCAAACAGGGAAAAACCTGCCTGAGTCTTACGCATGCCGGTAAATCCTGACCGCGCTGAGAGTTTCATGATGCCTGTTACCTGTGTCTCAATTTCTGACAGTGATCTTGCGATGTCTAGCGATTTGCCGCACTGCTGAGATCCCATATTGGCAGGAAAACACCCAGCGCCAGCACCAAAACCATTCCAGCAATAAACATGATCAATATGGGTTCGATGGCTTCGCCCAGACGCTTGAGGTCATACTCAACTTCCGCGTCGTAGAAGTCAGCTACCTCTTCCAATAACTGATCAATGGTGCCGCTTTCCTCACCCACTGAAATC
>JAUSPW010000075.1 GCA_030652635.1 Pseudohongiella sp.
CTGTACGAGTTCAGCCAGGTCAACAACAATGAGATGGGCATAGCACTGAGCCGCGCAGACGACAACGAACTGTACCGTGAAGCCTACGAAGAAGCGCAACGCATCATCCGCATCAGCGACGAAGTGCGCATGTCACTCGAAAAAGTAGTCTCCAGAGAAGATGGATCCGCCAAAGCCACCAAACCCACCGATGATGAAGAAAGCACTGACTCCGGCAAGCTCACATCATCGAAGATGGCCAAGAAACTTGGTCTCGAAACACAAGCGTTTCTCGACAGAATGGTCAAAGCTGGCAACCTTGAGATAAAGGAAGGTAAACACTTCATTACAGATAAGGCAAGGGCTACGGGTATTGAATTCAGAGTAGGAAAAAAGTTTGGTTCTTATTTCCTGTGGCCAGCTACACTATCGTTGGATTGAGAGCAGTCCATCACCAAACCCTATGGCCAGACGCAACGACAACATCCTTGAGCAACTGATCCACCTTCCCTGGTGGGTCAGTGTTATCACGTCAGCAACGGTCTACATAGCCATGACCGTCGTGATCCCCGGATTAGTGTCCCAAAGCCCGCTCCTGAGTGCGGTTGCTCAAGCACTCCCAAAACTTGCCCCTTGGTTTGCACTCCTGTTCCTGCTACCCGCACCCATTTCCTGGTTCATCAGCCGCAAAAAACGCCTGCGACTGGACGCCCAGCGCGACGTCGACACAATCAAAGCCTTGTCCTGGCGCGCGTTTGAACAACTGGTTGCAGAAGCCTTCCGTAGACAAGGGTACACCGTTGAAGAAAATGCAACGGCTGGCGCAGACGGTGGCATTGATATCCGCCTTGTCCGAGATGGCGAACTTCACATAGTTCAATGCAAACAATGGCGCGCACAAAAAGTCGGTGTATCAATCGTCCGCGAGATGTACGGCATTCTCATCGCCGAAAACGCCAATCAGGTGTCCGTCATTACATCCGGCACGTTCACCCAGGAAGCAAAAGCCTTCGCCGCGAACAAGCCCATTGACCTCATCGATGGCCCAGCCCTGCTGCAGTTGATTGAATCCGTTCAACACCATCATTACCCCTCATTCGAATCTGCTGAACCCGCCAGTCCCTTCAGAACTCCAGCAGAGTTTGCAGACAGTATTTCCCAGGACACTTGCCCACAATGTGGCGCCAGTCTCGTGACGCGAGTCGCAAAGAAGGGCAGTAATGCCGGTGGCCAATTTATTGGCTGCAGTGCATTCCCCAAATGCAGGTTTACCCGGCAGGTGTGAATCCGTGGCTAAGTCCAGCAGAATCAAATGAATCCCTTGAAGTAACCAATTGCAAAAAAACCAGAACACTTAAGCTGTAACCCACAATTAGATAGTGGGATGCTTACCACCCCAATTACCACTTTTCCCCAACAACCCACTACACTCATCAAGGACCAAACAACACGGAGCACACACAACATGGAAAAAGTAATCGGCACTCTGATCGCAGTTGTCGGCATCATCCACCTGATGCCCGTTACCGGCGTCATAGGCAACGAACAACTGGCGACCTTGTACGGCATTTTACTAAACGAACCCAATCTTGAAATTCTGATGCGCCACCGCGCCGTGCTCTTTGGATTGCTGGGCGTGTTTTTGTTGGTTGCCGCGTTCCGGCCAGCATTACGCACCCAGGCGATCATTGCTGGATTTGTCAGCGTCACCTCATTCATCGCCATTGCTTGGTCGGTTGGCGGATACAACGACGCTGTTAACCGCGTTGTCATCGCCGACATCAAAGCCATCGTTGCGCTGATTGCCGCAGGTATTCTGCAGGTAAAGTATAAAACCCGCTCTCCAGCGACAAAAACCTGAGGCTATTAAGACCAGACGCAGCGACAACAGGGTGTCCCCGACCATGTAAAACTAACCCACACTGGAGGGTCAAAGTTGGACTGGCGTTGACATCAATCGGCCCAATTTGGTGAAAAACAGGTAGTATCAACCATGCTGCCAGAGCGGGCAGATGGCGTTTGACGATTTTCTGTCGGAACGCCGCAAGCTGATGGCAGGAATTGGCCGTCGTAGTTTTAAGACCTGGAGGAAGGCTGCCCTGATGAATGAAATCCTGATCTTTGAGTCTGGTGACAATCCGGTGCAGGTGCGGCTGGAGGGTGAAACCGTCTGGCTGACGCAGGCGCAGGTGGCCGAGTTGTTTGCAGTGACACCGCAAAACGTCACCATGCACTTGAAAAAAGTTTACGAAGAACATGAGCTTGCAGAGGAGGCAACTTGTAAGGATTTCTTACAGGTTCAAACAGAGGGCGGCCGCGAAGTAAAACGCAAGCGCAAGCACTACAACCTCGACGCCATTATCTCAGTGGGTTATCGGGTCAACTCACGGCGTGCCACACAGTTCCGCATCTGGGCAACCCGCACCTTGAGGCAGCATTTGGTGGATGGCTTCACGCTCAACCAGCAACGCCTGCGCGAGCGCGGCATCGAATTCGAACAGGCGCTGGATCTGCTCTCGCGCACTCTGGCCAACCAGCAGTTGGTCAGCACCGAAGGCGAGGCCGTGCTGGGCGTGATTGCCGACTACGCCCGCAGTTGGAGCCTGCTGCAGGGCTACGACGAGCAGAGCCTGACCGGGCAGACCGGCAAGCAGCAGGGCATGCACGCACTGCAATTGGATACCGTGCTTTCCGCCATTGCACGACTAAAATCCGAGCTGATCGCCAAGGGCGAGGCCACAGAGCTGTTCGGCCAGTTGCGAGGCGACGGGCTGGAATCCGCTCTTGCCACCATCGAACTAGGGTTTGGCGACGAACTGTTTTATCCAAACGTCGCAAGCCGAGCTGCTCACTTGCTCTATTTTGTGATCAAGAACCACCCGCTGGCAGATGGTAACAAGCGAACAGGCTCATTCCTGTTTTTGTGGTACCTGCGCCTGAATCAGCATTTACTGAAGCGTCCGGTTGAGCAGCTGATAAACGACAACACCTTGGTTGCGTTAGCCTTGCTGGTGGCTGAGAGCAAGCCAGAACAAAAAGAAATGATGGTGAAGCTGGTAGAGCATTTTGTGTTGCTGGCTGACACTGATAGGGCGGGGACAAAATAATGGCCCTTTCAATCTGATGATTTTCTTGCTGTAGTGTCTGTGAAGTTGGGGAAGAACCCTATTGAGTATTCAGCGTTCCAGATTATGCTGCAACAGGCAGAGGGTTGTCTTCCAGTTGGATGCTCAAGTAGTGGGAGTGCCATTTTACGCTGCCGGTTTAACATGGAGCTGCAACCCAAGTGCTTTGGCTACTTTCAGCACTGTGCTGAGTTGAGGATTACCTTCTGATGACAATGCTTTGTATAAGCTCTCACGTCCAAGTCCTGTTTCTCGCGACGGCTCCGCCATACCCTTAGCCCGGGCGATATCCCCAAGTGCCTTGGCAATAAAGCCGGCATCGCCATCGCTTTCCTCGATCGCGGCTTCCAGATAAGCAGCCATTTCCTCCGAGGTGCGGAGGTGTTTTGCCATATCATAATCATAAAGTTTAGTTGTCATTGCCTGACTCCAGGTCTTTTACCAATTTGTAGGCCAGTTCAATTCATGCACCTAATGTATCTCAACAGTTGCTCATGATGTTGAGCACTACAACCTCGGCGTCATCATCTCAGTTGACCCAGTTGGCCAACCGAATCCCCGGTACAAGCTCAAACTGCTTGATATTGTTGGTCACCACCACCAGGCCTTGTGAGCGGGCATGTCCGGCAATCATTTCGTC
>JAUSPW010000088.1 GCA_030652635.1 Pseudohongiella sp.
CGCATCAGGTACATGCCCATGGCATAACCGCCAATCGCAAAAAATGCGCCGTGCCCCAGACTGAGAATGCCGCAATAGCCCCAGATTACATCCACCGCCAGCGCCAGCATGGCATAACACAAGTATTTGCCCAGCAAAGTGATGGTGTAGGTGCTGACGTGAAATGCCGAGTCAACCGGTATCAATAAATTCGACAAAGACGCCAGCACCGTCAGTGTAAACAGCACCACCACAAACACAGTGATGGTGTTGCCACCGCGACGGATATCTGCCCAGGTCTTTAAGAAGTTGTTCATGGCGCCACTCATTCCGCTGCCCTGCCTTTTTGCGGGAACAGGCCTTTAGGTCTGAACTGAATGAACACAATGATAAACACCAGCGTGATAATTTTTGCCAGCACAGCACCGGTGACCGGTTCCAGAAATTTATTGGAAACACCCAGTGTGAACGCGCCAACAAGTGTGCCAAACAGATTGCCTACGCCACCAAACACCACCACCATAAATGAGTCGATGATGTAGGCCTGTCCGAGGTTGGGGCCGACGTTGGTCAACTGACTCAAGGCCACACCGGCGATACCTGCAATGCCTGAACCCAAACCAAAGGTCATGGCATCCACCCAGTCGGTACGAATACCCATGGATTTTGCCATGTTGCGGTTCTGCGACACGGCACGCACCTGCAATCCCAGCGAGGTTTTTTTCAGAATCACCAGCAGTGCAAAAAACACGATCAGGGAAAAAATCAGAATGTATAAACGGTTGTTGGTAAACGACAGCACCGGATTGATTTGCCAGGTACCACTCATCCAGTCGGGCGACACCACCAGGCGATTCAGCGGTGAAAAAATGGTGCGTACCAGTTGCTGCAGAATCAGACTGATGCCAAAGGTCGCCAGCAAGGTTTCCAGCGGCCGACCGTTGAGATATCGAATCACATAACGCTGAATCAACATGCCCACCAAGGCCGACACCATAAACGCAGCAGGGATCGCTACCCACAAAGAGTAGTTTATGAAATTAGGCATCAGCAATTGCACCACGTAGGTGGTGTAGGCACCCAGCATCAGCATTTCGCCGTGCGCCATATTGATGACACCCATGACACCAAAGGTCACTGCCAGACCAATCGCCGCCAGCAACAAGCCCGACCCCAGACTCAAGCCATAAAACAATTCTTCAACAAATCTGAAAAATTGTATGCGGGTCTGGATCGATTCCAGTGCTTCATTAACGGCTTCCAGTACCAAAGGGTCCTGTTCATTTCTGCCCGCCGGATCTTGCAGACTGGTGAGCAGATTGCGTACCGGGTTTTCAAGGCGGCCACGCAAGACTTCAACCGCCTGAATGCGCTGTTCCTGCGTTGATTCCATGACCAGCGTATTCATGGCAATGCCGACCTCAATCATTTCACGGACTGCGCCGTCTTCTTCCTCTACCAAGGCTTTTTGCAGCAGTGCCAGGTTAGTGTCGTTGAGATCACCCAGCATATTTAGTGCCGCCGCCTGGCGCTCACGCTCATTGCCCTCAAACAGACTGATGCGAGCGATGCCGTCGCGCAGCAATACCCGCAGCCGGTTATTCAGTCGGATGCGTTCCAGCGAGTCTATATTGAGTGATTCAACATCATCGTCGTTGGTGAACACATCGCGCACGCTAACGGTGTTGGATACTTCCGAACGGATATACAGTTGTCGGGTAATAGGGTCAAACACCAGTTCATTGGCGAGCATGGCGCTGAACAGCGGCAGTACGGCACGACCACCCTGCGCTTCCAGACGTGGGATCAGCGCAGCGGCGTCTCCCAGACTGGCTTCGGTGAGTTGCAGCAAAAGACTTTCAAGCGTCGCGGGTTCAGTCATCTGAACCGCTTGTTCTGTGACCGGGGCAGGATTGTCAGGCGTTTGTTCCGTTTGCCCATAAAGCGCCGGGATCAGACACAGCCCCAACGTACATGCCAACAAACTTTTCCAGACGAGTCTCACGATCCTGCTCCAAACCGGCCAATCAACATCAGTAAGGCACAATCAGTAAGATTGGCCCGAGCATACACGTGTTACGGTGTTGTAGTTGCCGCAGCGGATCGGAGCTGTCCAGTCTGCTTCCAGATCTTTGGATCCGTCCAGGAAGTCTGACCAGGCGTCAC
>JAUSPW010000089.1 GCA_030652635.1 Pseudohongiella sp.
TGATGCACAGGCTAATGGATCGGGGGGCCATGTTGCAGCCCGACGTAGAGATTTTGACTGCAACCGCAGACGGTGCACGCAGTCAGACGATGCTGGAAACGCGCAACAGAGCACATCAACTGGCGCATGCCCTTAACGAAGCGGGTGTCCAGATTGGCGATCGTGTAGCGACGTTTATGTGGAACGGTGCCCGCCACCTAGAGGCCTACCACGCCATTGCCTGTATGGGCGCGGTTGTACATACACTGAACATCCGTCTTTCCCCGGTTGATCTCGAATACATCATCAATCATGCTCAGGATAAAGTTGTGATTGTTGACGCGGATATTCTTCCGCTCTTTGAAAAGCTGGCTGGAAAAATACCCAGTGTCGAAAAAATTATCGTCGCCGCAGAACCCGGGTTTGAAAACTGGTCTACCAGCCTGCCCAATACCATTGACTATGAAGCATTTATCGCTGGAAAACCGACGCGCTATCAGTGGCCAGAAATTGATGAAAACTCCGCGATGGGTTTGTGTTACACCAGTGGTACAACGGGCAAACCCAAAGGCGTCATGTATACCCACCGTGCTAACTATCTGCATACAATTTCCATCGCCATGACCGATGTGATGGGCTTGTCAGCGACTGATAGCTTGCTTGGCATTGTGCCAATGTTTCATGCCAATGCCTGGGGCTTACCCTGGGTAGCCACCATGCTGGGCATGAGGCAGGTGTATCCTCATCGCTTTATGGTGCCTGATCACCTGGCGCGCATGTTGATGGATTACGACATTACAATTTCTGCAGGCGTACCCACCATCTGGCAGGGTGTAAAAGGCTTGATGGAAGCCAACCCCGGTAAATATCAATTTAAAGCGCTCACACGACTCACTTGTGGTGGCTCAGCACCGCCCCCCTCACTGATCGAGTGGTACTGGAACGCACTCAATGTTGAAATGGTGCAAGGTTGGGGCATGACAGAAACCAGCCCGTTGGCGACGATCAGTCGACGCACAGGCAAACGAAACCACTTGGCGATGTCTGACGCCGAGCGCGCGCATAATCAAGCCAAAGCAGGCTTGCCGATTCCGGGCCTCGAAATTGAAATTTTTGACGACAAGTGGAATGTATTACCCCATGACGGCCAATCTTTTGGCGAATTGCTAATTCGCGGCCCCTGGATTTGTTCGGAGTACTTTAACAATCCACAACCCGACAAATTCCATGACGGCTGGCTAATCACCGGTGATGTTGCCAAAATAGACCCGGAAGGATACGTCATCATCACTGACCGCTCCAAAGACCTGATCAAGTCAGGTGGCGAGTGGATTTCATCAGTCGATCTTGAAAACCATATTGTTGGGCTTGCCGGTGTTGCACAAGCCTGCGTGGTTGCGCATCCCCACCCAAAATGGGACGAGCGGCCGGTTGCACTGGTGATCAAAAAGCCAGGCGCGGAAATTACACCTGCGCATGTGATCAGTTTCTGCGAAAGCAAATTTGCTAAATGGCAGCTGCCGGATGATGTGTTGTTTGTGGACGCTATTCCACTGACAGCAACGGGCAAGATGGACAAAAAAGTGGTCAGAGCCAAACTTGATGCTGATGGCTATCAGCTGCCTGACCAGCGCTGAGTAACGGCAGCTTGTCATGTGTCTAACAAGCTGCCTCTCTTAAATTCAAAGATAACCACTGAATGATCGAGTCACGCCAGCGGGTTACTGCGTCGAAGAACAATCAGGTGCAAAGCACCGTTCTGAGACCCATTAGCCCGCTGGCGTGACTGTTTAAGTGGTGTGCTGCTGAGAAAATGACGCGCTGGTTTCAGCAGTCTTTTTCCCCAGCGTCAGGCGACACACGGCTGGTACAACCAACAAAGTCTGAATCGTTGAGGCCAGCAAACCAGAAATGATGGCCCATGCCATGGGTGGCCACAGCGTTGACGACGACAATGCCAATGGCAACAATCCAGCCACCGTTGTGGCGGTTGTCAGCAGAATAGGACGTGTACGCCTTGTCACAGCCTCAGTGACGGCTGTTTGAATATCATCGCCAGACTTCAAACGAGTGTCTATCAAATCCAGCAACACAATGGCGTTATTCACAACAATGCCCACCAGCGCAATGATGCCCAGCAGTGGCTGAAAGCCAAACGGCGAACCACTCAACACCAGACCAGGAAAAATGCCGGCCGCCGCAAGCGGTACCGTCAGCAGGATGATGCCAACCCGGCGATAAGAGTTAAACTGCAATAAAAGGAAAAACAGTAACAGTAGAATACCAATTGGCGCGGTATTCAAAATGGCCTGGTTGGCATCCCCTGAGCTTTCCAGATCACCACCCAATTCGATTGTAGTGCCTGCAGGCAACGGATCTGATTCAAGTTTGGCATTTAAACCATCCAGAATCTGGCTGAAGCTGAATCCTTCATCCAAACCAGCCGTCACACTGTAAATTCTCACGCCATTACGATGCTGGATACTGGCGGCCTGCCAGTCTGCCTCCACCTTGGCAATCACACTGAGCGGGATAGCCTCACCTGCCGCATTGTAGATATAGCTGGAGAGCAGGGCAGACAAGTTACTGCGAGTACCATCCACAGAGCGCAAAACAATCGGCACTGGCTCTCGTTCCTGGCGGAACTGTTGGGCAGGCAAACCAAAACTGCGTGCAAACAGCGTATTGGCAACATCAGCCCGACTGAGTCCATAGCGCGCTGCAGAGGCGTCATCTACAGTGACCTTCACGACCGGTGTGCCCAGATCCATATCGTGACGAACATCAACCGCCCCAGGGATGGATTTGATCAGGCCAAATACTTGCTCGGTGGCGGCCAATCGGGTCTGATCATCCACATGTTGAACGCGCACTTCAACAGGCGCTGTGCGTGGAGGGCCTTGGGCCAGCGTCCCTGCAACAATATCAACTTCCGGCATTTTACTGGCGGCATAGTCTCGCACCCAGTCCATCAAGGGCGCTGTTTGATCCAGACTCTGCACGTTGACAACCAGTCGTGCACGATTTGGAGATCGTGTGGAGTTCGGCAGATTGTAATAGAAGCCAGGACCGGTAGCGCCCACAAATCGATGCACCGACTGAACGTTGGCCTGCTCGCGAATCAAACGCTCAAAATCAGCTGAAACCGCGGCAGTGTGTGACTGGTCGGTACCCTCAGGCAAAAACATTTCGATGACAACTTGCGGTCGGTCGGCATTCGGGAAAAACTGAATACTCAGAAATCGAATCGAAAGCGCACTGATAACAACAATTATCAACCCGGCAACAATAATCATTTTCGGAAATCGCTCGCTTAACTTAGCGAGAGCACGGCCGCCCTGTTCAAACCAGATGTCCCGTCGCGCGGGTGCTGGTTTCAAAAACCATGCGGCAAGCAGTGGTGTAAAACTGATGGCCAATATGTAACTGACGCTCAGCGTCAACATAATCATTACCGGTATGCCGCGCGTAAAATCCGCAGTGCCTCCAGACGAGAGCAATAAAGGTGTAAATGCAGCAAGTGTCGTGCCTGTAGAGGCTCCCAGGGGACCAGCAAGTTCTTTGACGGCGTCGGACATTGCCTCGTAGGCCGTGCTGCCCTGATTCAGACGATCCTGAATGTTCTCGACCATCACAATAGCGTTATCAATCAAAATGCCAAGTGATATCACCAGTCCGATCACTGCAATCTGATGTAATACGCCACCTCCCATGTCGTAGATGCTCAGACTGATCAGTGAAACAACCGGCAACATGGTTGCAACAAGAATACCCATTCGCCAGCCCATGCCCAGAAACACAACTGCAGTAATGATCAGCATACTGACCAGCAGGTTCAATTGGAGCTCATTCAAGCGCGAACTGACCTGATCAGGCTGGAAAAACAGTTCCCGAATTTCCAGAGGGGCAAAATCCGGTGCTATCAGCGCAACACGCGCTCGGACATCGTCTCCAAACCGAATGGCGTCTACTTGATTTGCCTGCGAATAAATATTGATGGCAACTACGCGCTCACCATCTTGCCAGACAGCAGGTTGCTCTGGTTCTGCTGCTGTCCGCCAGACATCTGCAAAGACAGACAAGGGCACAGATCCGCCAGCGGGCAGGGGAATTTGCGTACTGCGCAATTCAGCAACATCGGTAAACTCGGTGTTTGCTATCAACCCTATGCGCTTGTTATCCAGCACTATAAAGCCCCCAGGCCGGACTTGATTTCGCTGGGTAAGCGCGTTTGCTATATGAGTGGGCGTAATTTGTAAGCGCGCAAGTTCAGAATCATTTAATGCAATGGTGATTTGCTCGTCGGCATCACCTTCAATTTCTATCCGCGACAAACCAGGCAGGCCGGCGAGGGCACGTTTCAAGCGTTCAGCGGCGTCACTGAGCACGACCACAGATGGATCGCCCGCCAGCGCCAGTACAACCGCAGGTAGCCCGGTCAGGCGGTCATCCAAAGACATCTCACTGATGCCATCTGGAAACTCAAGGCGCGCTCTGTCCATGGCTTGACGGACACGCTCCCACGCAGGATCCGTGTCGTAAATATCCTCGTTTAAACCGACACTGAGCAGTGCTACTCCTGTACGTGCGATGGCGGAGTACTCGTCTACTTCTTCAACCTGAGAGATCTCATCTTCCAAGGGTTCCAGCACCAAACGCTCAAGCGCTTCGGCCGTAGCCCCGGGATAAAGCACGGTGATCAATCCATTTCGTGAGGGAAACTGCGGATCTTCTTGCCTTGCCATATTGCCAAATGAAGCAAGCCCGGACAGGCACAACATAAACATCACCAGCAAGACCAAACGCGGCTTGTTCAGTACCTGATCAATCATGGCAGCACCTCGATCAAGTCACCGTCTGCCAGTCGCGTCAATCCTGCATAAACTACTTGTGCGCCTTCGCTGAGCACATCGGATTTTATGACCGCGAACTCACCCTGCAACTGTTCAACTTCAATGGCGACGCGCGTGACACGATTGTTGATGCTCTGAAAAACAGTGAGTCCATCTGCTGAGCGCATCACAGCAGACATCGGTATGATCAATACAGCATCCTTGCGGCTTGGCACTCCAATTTCCAGCGCTTCCCCTGTGCGGGTATTTTGCTCAGGCAAGCCCACCACCACTGGGTATAGGCTGACGTCGCCAGTGCTGCTTTGTCCAATCTCCAGAATGGTCACGGTAAACGTAGCATCATCACTCATGCCAGAGGCAAGACTGCGCCATGCGTTGAGTGACTGCCCAACGCTCAATCCTTCCGTCAGATGGGCAGGCACCCGAATCTCTGCCTCAAGTTGAGCGCTTGAAGACACTCTGATAACGGCTTGTCCTGGCTGCGCAAACTCGCCAGGCTCCAGCAATATCTGCTCCACTGTGCCACTAAAAGGCGCGACTAGCTCAGCTTCGTTCAGTAGACTCATGGCTTGCTGAGCAGTCGCACGGGCATTGCTCACCGCTGAAACAAGTGCCTGTGAGCGCGTCGCTTGCTGTTCCAGTTCTTGTAATGGAATAACACCCCGTTCATACAAGGTG
>JAUSPW010000091.1 GCA_030652635.1 Pseudohongiella sp.
TCCCCTACCAGACGCTGGCGTCGAGTATTCTCCACAAATATCTTTCCGGATCACTGCAGGATCTGACGGTGGAGCGGGCAGCGCGCAAGCGTTAGCAAGATTGGTGGGTTTAGGGTCGGAGGTATACCTCCGACCCCTACTTCTCATCCGACTTGTAAGCATAATGATAATAACCATATCCATAGCCGTACCCGTAATACGACGACGCACTGCGCTCAATCGCATTCAGGATACAGCCCTTCACGGTCACGCCTGCACTTTCCAACTGTTGCAGCGCGCGTTCGATTTCCTTGGGGTTATTCTCGCGGAAGCGGGTAATCATCAGGGTCGCGCCCACGTGTTTGCCGACAATCGCGGCGTCGGTCACTGCTAGCGCCGGCGGGGTGTCGATGATCACCAGATCATATTGTTCACCCACCTGCTCCAGAAACTGGTTAAACCGTTGGGTCATCAGCAGCTCTGAGGGGTTGGGCGGAGCAGTGCCGCGCGCTACGTAATCCAGGCCATCTTGCTCGGTCTGACGGATCAGTTGACGCAGGGTGATGTCGCCCACCAAGTAGTCACTCAAGCCACCTTCACTTTGTCCGGCAAATGAGCGGTGGATGTGACCTTTGCGCAAGTCGGCGTCGATCAGCAGGACTTTTTGACCTGCTTGGGCGCAGATAGCAGCCAAGTTGGTGGAGATAAAACTTTTACCCACGGCCGGGCTGGGGCCGGTCAGCATCAGGCGGTTGTTGGGGGCTTCCAGCATGGCGAAGTGTAAGCTGGTACGCAGGCTTCGTAATGCCTCGATGGCCAGATCGGCGGGGTCGATCAGTGCCAGAACGCCATTGTCGTCATCATTCATGCGCCGGTTGCCGGGTTTGCCCAATACCTTGTTGACCCGGTCGCCCAGTGATTTGCCGAATGCAGTTCGTAATCGCCGTTTGGTCTTTTTGTTGCTGAAGCGGTCAAAAATTTTGAGCTGACGTTCAGACAGCGGAATGGTGGCATACACCTGCAAACCCAGCGCCTGTAACTCTTCCACCGAGCTGACGCCGCGGTGCAGCATGTGGCGAATCAGCACCACCATCAGGCCGAGCATGACACCCGCCATCAGCGAGATCACCAGAATCAGGTTGGTGCGCGGTGCAATCGGGTTCACACCCACCAGCGCGCGGTCTAGGATGCGTACGTTGCCCACAGTACCGGCGCGTGCGATACGCAGCTCTTGCGTGGCGTTGAGCATCTGCATGTAAATCTGTTGGCTGACTTCCACATCGCGGTTCAGGCGCAGCACCTGGCGCTGGGTTTCTGGCAGGTTGTTAACCTGCGCTTCGAGTCGCGCTTGTTCACCTTGCAGTTGGCTGCGTTTTTCGAGCAGCGATCGGTAGCTGGGGTGGCTGGGGGTAAAGCGTTGTGCGAGGTCACTCTCTTGTATTTGCAGGGCGTTCAGTTCCGTTTCCAGCGACACTAGGCGTTCCAACATGGTACGGGTTTCAAAACTCAAGTCGACGCTGTCCTGGGTGGCGCGGTATTCGTTCAGAGTGTTCTCTGCGCTGTTCAGGTCGCTCTGAATAATGGGCGTTTGTTGTTCCAGAAACTCCAGTCGGCTTTCGGCTTCTGCGGCCTGGCGGTTGATGTTTTGCACCAGATAGACGTCGGAAATGGCGTTGAGTGAGCGCTGCAACTCGGCACGATCCGGACCGGTGAGTGTGAGTTCAAGTATGCCGGTGTCGCGACCGCGGGAGGCGACGCTGAAGCGGCCTTGCAGGTTGCCCGTCATCTGCACGTCGCTGCGTTTGATCAGGGTGAATTCCACGTTGGCCGGCGCCACAATGCGCGCCACCATGAGTTCCACAAACGGGGTGTCGCTGCGGAACAGTTCTCCGGTGACGCCGGTGCCCAGTAATTGGCCGTTGGGATCGAGCACCTGGTAGCTTTGTTCGTCGATGACTTTGAGCGTCAGTTGTCGGCCGAGCAACAGGTCTTCCACGCGTAACTCGTCGACAACAATACTGTCGCCGGCCCACACGTACTCATTACCCCGAGACCATTCCGGGCGTAATTGTCCACGGCGCACCATGGCTTCGCCAACCACCGGGAAGTAGTTGGGCGTCACCACCAGATCCAGTCCAGCCTGTTGCGCAGCCTGCCCCATGATCATGCGTGAGCGCAGAATCTCACTTTGAGTAGTGGAGGCAGTTTGTTCTTGTCCCAGCAGTGCCATGTCCAGCGAACCGAGATTGTTCTGGCGTTGCTCAACCTGCAGCAGAGCATCGGCGCGATAGACTGGTGTTTCAAGCCAGGCGTAGGCGTAACCGGTCAGAGCCACCAGCGCGGTGATGATAAGTATCAGCCATTTATTATCAAGGCAAACGGCCAGCAGATAACCCAGATCGATCTCGTCGTCGGCGGGTTGTGGGCGTTTGTGTTCGTTATTGTGTGCTACTGGAGTCATGGGGTGCTGTTAAATCTTCTTTGACCATTCCGTGACGGACTGGTGTATCAGTTTATGTACGTGCTCAAACACTTCCCGGCTCTTTTTATAGGGGTCGGGGATGTCTTTATTTTGGCTGGACGCCGATCCGGCGCGTTGTCCGGGCGTTTGCCCTGGCATCGCCAGCCAATGGCCGAGCAACATGGTTTTGCCGAGTGCGGCGGGGTTCTTTTCGCCAATGGCGCTGCGTTGGTTCTGGCTCATCACCAGAATCAGGTCGGCCCATTGGATTAATTCACTGCTGAGTTTTTCTGCGACGTGGCCGCTTAGATCCAGGCCA
>JAUSPW010000346.1 GCA_030652635.1 Pseudohongiella sp.
ATCGGTCACTTCGTACAACGGCAGGCTCAGTGCGCGCCCTTGCATAATCTCCTGCAGCCGAGTTTTGGCATCCTTGCTGTTGATTAACTGTTGCTCACAGCCTAGTGCAAGTTGACTGGCAAACAATTTATAAATACAGGCTCTGCAAGCATCGATGCCACCATCAAGAAAAAGTGCGCCGAGTATTGCTTCAAGTGCATCACATAAAATGGAATCGCGTGCTTGCCCTCCACTCTTTTGCTCACCTAGCCCCAAGACAATAATCGTCCCTAAATTCAGTTGGCGGGCTATTGCAGCAAGACTGCTGCGATTTACCAACGATGCGCGGACCTGGCTCAACTCGCCTTCCGGGGACTCAGGGAAACGCTGAAAAAGAATCTCGGCCATTATCAGGCCAAGTGCTGCATCGCCCAGAAACTCCAAGCGTTGGTTGTGGTTGCGAGCCGCACTTCTGTGCGTCAATGCCAAGGTCAGCAGCTCTTTATTTTTAAACGTGTAATCCAGCGCCCTCTGCAGTGTTTCGAGCGCATTGTGCGTGTTGGAGTTCATGGCAATGTCTCATCAAAATGCAGCGTGGCTATGCGACAATCAAGCAACATTAACTCATAAGAGTACAAGATGCGTATTCGTGTGATGTTGTTTTGACGAGTGACAACAATCTGTTCAGCATTCAGGGTGTTTATTCCTTGTAGTCTTAGTCTCGCAATCACATCCTGTTTCACCTGCAAGGCGGAACGAGTATGTAAATCGGGTTCTATGACGGTGAGGCGCAATGTCTGGAGTATGTAAAAATGCTCCAGATATGCCTCAAAGACTCTTGATGTACCGATAGTCAGTGGCAGCATAAGTGCCGCAACCAAGGTGATCTTTACCCAGTTGCGCAGTGCGTTACGAGACTTGGACATTGTTCTGTTTTGTCGACTGCCAGCCGGGTGTTGCACATCACCTCCGCGGCGCCCAAACAGAATTTAAGTCGTTTTCGTTAATAGATGCGTTGATTGCGACCAAAGGATGGCAGGTTGAATCCTGGTTCTTTGTGCATCCATACCGCTATTGCCTTGCCTACAATATTTTCTTCCGGTACTGGCCCCCAGACTCTACTGTCTGCGCTGTTGTCGCGATTGTCACCCATCATAAAGTAGTGTCCGGGGGGGACAATCCAACTGGTGCGTGATGAGCCGCGCGTGTCACTGCTGACTATTTGAGCATGATGGTTGCTTACGCCGAGCTGTTCGTTAAACAAAATTCCAGAGCGCATGCCAGATCCGGTTTCAATCATAACTTCGTCAACGATATCGACTTCGAGTTGTTCTCCATTGATGCGCAGAATCTTGTTTTCATATTCAATGCGATCACCAGGCAAACCCACCACGCGCTTGATAAAGTAGCGTGGATCATGTGGAGGAATAAACACCATGACTTCGCCACGTTGAGGCGAATTGTTTTCCATGATCTTGGTACCTACAACAGGTAACCGTAGGCCATAGTGGTATTTGTTAACCAGGATAAAATCACCAACTTCCAGCGTGGGTATCATCGAACCTGAAGGAATCTGGAAAGGCTCGATGACAAAGGAGCGTAGCATCAGAACAATAAACAGCACCGGGAAAAATGACTTGGCATATTCAACAAGAATGGGTTCTTCAGTGGCGCCAGCCTTATTACGAGCTTTTGCGAACAAAAAATGGTCAATCAGCCAAATTACGCCGCAAATTGTGACAAGAACGACCAGCACTAAAGAAAAATCGATATCCATCAGCTGTCTACCTTAAGCACTGCCAGGAATGCTTCCTGGGGAACTTCAACATTACCCACCTGCTTCATGCGTTTTTTACCAGCTTTCTGTTTTTCCAACAGCTTTTTCTTACGGCTGACATCGCCGCCATAACACTTCGCAATCACGTTTTTGCGTAATGCCTTGACCGTCGAGCGCGCCACAATCTGACCACCGATCGCTGCCTGAATCGCGACATCAAACATTTGACGTGGAATCAGTTCTTTCATCTTTTCGACCAAAACGCGGCCTTTGTGGTGTGCCTGATCACGGTGCACAATTAACGCCAAAGCATCAACCCGCTCAGAGTTGATCAAGACATCCAGCCTGACAAGGCTCGCCGTCTGAAACCGGATAAAATGATAGTCCAATGAGGCGTATCCGCGACTGGCAGATTTAAGTTTGTCAAAAAAGTCCATTACCACTTCAGCCATGGGGAGTTCGTAAGACAAGGAAACTTGGCTGCCAATGAACTGCATGTCGCGTTGTACACCGCGCCGGGCGGTACAAAGGGTGATGATGTTGCCAAGGTGTTCATGGGGCGTGAGGATATTTGCAATGACAATAGGTTCCCGGGTTTCTACAATCGAAGCAACGGGTGGTAATGCTGATGGACTCTCTACGCGCACAACCTCGTTGTTGCGCAACACCACTTCGTAAACCACCGTCGGCGCAGTGGTGATGAGGTTGATGTCGTACTCGCGTTCAAGGCGTTCCTGCACGATTTCCATGTGCAACATGCCGAGGAAGCCACAGCGGAAACCAAAACCAAGGGCATCAGAACTTTCGGGTTCGTAAAATAACGATGCGTCGTTCAGGGTCAGTTTCTCAAGGGCATCTCGAAATTCTTCGAAGTCATCTGCCGACACCGGGTACAGGCCAGCATAGACCTGTGGTTGTATACGTCGAAAGCCTTCCAGCGCTGGCGTGTCGGGCGTAGAAGACAAGGTGATAGTGTCGCCAACGGGCGCCCCTTGAATATCCTTGATGCCAGCAATGATATAACCCACCTCTCCTGCCTGCAGCAAGGGAAGGTCATTTCGTTTAGGGTTAAAAAATCCAACATGGTCAACCAGATGGGCTTTGCCAATGCTCTTGGCGATAATTTTATCGCCGACTTTGAGTGTGCCCTGCATCACCCGTACAAGCGAGACCACCCCAAGGTAGTTGTCAAACCAGGAATCAATAATCAGGGCTTGCAGAGGCGCGCTGCGATCGCCGGCAGGCGGCGGTATCAAACGAATGATTTCTTCCAGGATTTCAACGATGCCCATGCCGGTTTTGGCACTGGCACTGACGGCTGAGGACGCATCAATGCCGATGATTTCCTCAATCTCCATACGCACTTTATCTGGATCAGCCTGAGGCAAGTCCATTTTGTTAAGTACTGGAATAACTTCGAGACCTTGTTCAATCGCGGTATAACAGGTTGCAACCGATTGAGCTTCAACACCCTGTCCGGCATCAACAACCAATAACGCGCCTTCACATGCTGCAAGAGAGCGAGATACTTCGTATGAAAAGTCAACGTGCCCGGGAGTATCGATAAAATTCAGCTGATAACGATGGCCGTCTTTTGAGTCGTAAAACAAGGTTACACTCTGGGCTTTTATCGTGATGCCGCGTTCCTTTTCAATATCAAGGGAATCAAGCACTTGCTCACTCATTTCACGGTCGCTAAGGCCGCCGCAATGTTGAATGAAGCGATCGGCAAGCGTGGACTTGCCGTGAT
>JAUSPW010000096.1 GCA_030652635.1 Pseudohongiella sp.
GTGTCATACCAGGCCGGGATGCGGTGCCCCCACCACAGCTGACGGGAAATACACCAATCCTGAATATCTCGCATCCAGGCAAAATAGGTGTTCTCCCACTGCTTGGGCACAAATTCGATATCGCCATTTTCGACGGCTTTGATGGCAGGCTCTGCCAGTGCTTTAACCGCAACATACCACTGATTGGTCAGGTAGGGCTCAATCACCGCCCCGGTGCGGTCGCCACGGGGTACTTTTAATTTGTGTGGTTCAACTTTTAATAACAAGCCGGCAGCGTCCATGTCTGCGACCAGTTTTTTACGTGCATCAAAGCGATCCATGCCGCGGAATGCTTCCGGTGCATTGTCGTTGATGGCCGCATCAATGGTGAAGATGTTGATCATCTCCAGTTGGTGACGCTTGCCCACTTCGTAGTCGTTGAAGTCGTGTGCTGGCGTAATTTTTACGCAACCGGTTCCGAACTCCGGATCAACGTAGTCGTCTGCAATAATCTGGATGCGCCGGTTGCACAGGGGCAGGTCAAGCCATTTGCCGACCAGGGATTTGAAGCGCTCGTCTTGCGGGCTGACCGCAACAGCCGTATCACCCAGCAGCGTTTCAGGTCGTGTGGTAGCGATAGTGATGAAATTGTCACCGCTATCGGTTGTGGCGCCGTCAGCCAGTGGATACTTGAAATACCAGAAAAAGCCGTCTTCTTCTTCCGACAACACTTCCAGATCAGACACCGCAGTGTGTAACTTCGGATCCCAGTTCACCAGGCGGTTGCCACGGTAAATCAGACCCTCGTCATACAGGCGCACAAACACTTCTTCCACGGCCGCCGACAGGCCTTCGTCCATAGTGAAACGTTCACGTGACCAGTCGATGGAGCCACCCAGACGACGGATCTGCTGGGTGATCATGCCGCCGGATTCTTCTTTCCACTCCCAGACTTTTTCCAGGAATTTTTCGCGGCCAAGCACTTTGCGTTTGATGCCTTCGCGCTCCAGGCGACGCTCAACCACCATCTGCGTGGCGATGCCTGCGTGGTCGGTACCGACCTGCCATAAGGTGTTCTTGCCCATCATGCGGTGGTAACGGATCAGCGCATCCATGATGGCATTCTGGAAACCATGACCCATGTGCAGACGGCCAGTGACATTGGGTGGCGGTATCACAATGCTGTAAGAATCGCCTTTTCCTGAAGGTGCAAAATAATTGCGCTCTTCCCAGGTGCTGTACCACTGGCGTTCGATCTGCTGGGGTTGGTAGGTTTTATCCATGATGTGGCTCGGTTAACTCGTGTTTCGGAAAGCCCGGGAGTATAACCGATGCATGCGATTGCCTAAAGCGTCACCTACCGCCAGACATTGCGGATGGTGTTTATGTCACCTAACAAAACGGGGTGACCGATGTGATAACCCTGCAACAAGTCGCAGCCCATATCAATCAACATGGCAGCGGTCTGTTCATTCTCCACGCCTTCAGCTACTACAGTCGAACCTAACTGGTGCCCGAGTTCAATGCTGGCTTGAGTCAGTTTTCGATCGCGAGCGACAGTCGCGATATTGTTGATGAAACGCCTGTCTATTTTGATTTCATCAAAATTGAATGACTGTAGGTATTCAAGTGATGCGTAGCCAGTGCCGTAATCATCTAGAGCTACCCGGAAGTTCGCAGATTTAAGCCGGTCGATATTTCTCAGTGCCGCTTTTTTGTCAAGCATCAGGGCGGTCTCAGTCACTTCCACGGTCAGGTGGCCAGCGTATTTGCCCGATATTTTGTGTATCAAGGCTTCAATGAGTGTATCGTTGCCAAGATCGAAAGCCGACAAATTGATGGAAAAATAAAAATCATCATGAGATGGCATGGTTTGGAATAAAGACGCCGTTTCATTAATAACCATGTCAGTCACCTGGCTGATCATGCCCGCTTCCTCGGCCCACACAATAAAGTCCCCGGGTGGTAACCAGCCATGTTTATGATGATTCCAGCGCGCCAGCAGTTCAGCACCTACGATGCGTTTTTCTGATACTTTGTATTGCGGTTGCAAGGCCCATTGAATCTGGTGCTGGGCCAGGGCCTGACGCAGGTCCGAAATCACCGGTATACGTCTTGGGTCAGGTTTGATATCTGCGCTATACACAAGCAGGTTGTTGCCGATGCGTTTGGCTTGATTCATTGCCATCTTGGCTTTGTGGATCAACTCCTGTGCGGTATTGGCATGTTCCGGATACAACGCCAGCCCAGCGCAAAGCCGTGGGTGAATATTCATGTCTCTGATTAGAACTGACTGGCTGAGTGTAATCATCAGTGAGCTAATTCTCTGCTCCGCATGTTCTGCATCATCAAGCGTAAAACCGAACAAGCCTGGACCAATGTAGGCTCCGCGAGCTCGCCAATCGTCAGGAATCAAAACGGCAAGTGCTTTAACCATGTCGTCTCCTGCCTCCTCATCAAATGCATCCTGCAGCGCATCCAGATTGATAAGGCCGATGACAGTGAAACCACACGTACTGCGTCGATGTTTTGCTACCGTTACTTCGTAGTCCAGTTGCTGTTGTATGTCTTTGCGTTCGGGTAGTCCTGTCAAGGAATGGACAATACGTTTGGTTTCTGAGGTCGTGCGGACGGGGAAATGATTGTCCTTGCCGTGTAAAAGCAGTTGCATTTCTTCCAGACGAATTCGATAAAATTTGATGACCAAAAACGTTGCAGCAGCAAGCGCCAGTAATAAGGGCATTGTCCATCTGAGAATTAACAAGGCACGCTCTTGCGCATCGAAAGCGGGCGTGTGTAACCATTGGTTGAGTAGTTGCTCCAGTTCTCCCCGTCGTTGCATCTGTTCTATACCCGCATTAACCTGACTTACAAGTTCCGGGCGAGCTGGGTTGATTGCAAAGGCATAAGCAACGGGCAGCAGTGGAGGGCTCAGCGCTGCCAGATGATCGAGGCGCCGCGTTCTCAGGTTGTATCGCCCGATTTCTGAGGGTAGCAAAGCCAGATCAGCGTGCCCACGATCAACCAAATCAAGTGCGGCCGCTTCACTGTCAGCATCAACAATTGTGATACCGGGATTGGTTTTGAGTAATTCATTAGTCGCGTAGGCGCCGCCCTCTGCAGCGACGCGCTCTGTGGTCAGAGCTGAAATTGAATCATATGAAGGTGAGTTTGCTGGTCCAAACAACAGGTGATATTCAAGATGTAAGGGATTTGAAAACAGATAGAGGGCCTGGCGCTCTTCCGACACAAACATCGGTACAATATCGACATCTCCTGTTTGCAAATCCTGTTGCACGCTCTGCCAGTCATCCAGCCTGAAACCCATACTCCATCCGCTGATCTGAGCGAGTCGACTGAATATATTGACATCAAATCCATCAACCTGGCCTGCGTCATTGTAGAAATGGAAAGGAGGGTAGTACCCTGAACCACCGAATATTACCGTCGAATCTGTTTGCAGAGTTTCTTGAGCGGTTTGGGCGAATGCTGAGTTGGGTATGGCAATACAGGTAAACACGAGAAAGGTACATAACATAAGACCAGCTGTCAGTGAGCCTTTCACATTGGGTGCCCAGGCTAACCGGACTTTGATGCCACTTAAGACGAGATAACGCATATCTGACCGTGCTGAGACTGTTTTATATAATAGTGCTGTGATCAGTCTACGCCTGCCAAACCGACTTTGTATCTAGTACAAATGGCTAGTGTGATAGTGTTCTCACAAATCTTTTCGGAAGTGTATGGATGGCAAACTCACGGCGACATTTTCTGCACCAAAGTATGGCAGTTGTTGCGTCACTCTTGGGTCAGGGTATTCCTCGGATTGGGTTGGCACAGACAGCAGGTAGTCGCCAACGTATTTCTGACATCATTCGTGAATACTCGCAGCAAGGCAATCATCGCGCAGGCTCCGACATTGACCTACTGAATGCGCACTGGATGCGGGATCGCATGGCAGCGATGGGTATCGCAGCGAGTCTTGAACCGTTTAGTGTGGACAAGATTGAAGTAGAGACAGCCAGATTCATTGCCCCTGGGTTCGAAACAGAAGGCGAGCCTTTATACGATTGCCATTACAGCGGTGCTGCAGGGGTAACCGGGGTCATTGCTGAAATGGACAGCGGTCATGCGGCAGATATTGGAGTGGTGATGCTGCCGTCCGCTGACAGCAGTCCACAACACAGTCTGCTGGATGCAGCGCGACGCACTGGCAACTACAAAGCCATTCTGGTGGTGAACGCACAAAGTTATCCACCAGAAGGTGTGGCAGTGCTCAATGCGCAAGACTTTCTTGAACCGTTTGGGC
>JAUSPW010000101.1 GCA_030652635.1 Pseudohongiella sp.
GAAATGCACACCAGCGCATCGGCGCAGTGGGCGTTAACCATGTACTCAACCGAGTCCGCAATAATTTCGCGCGACGGCAAGCTGTACAACATGCCGTCGTGCCCCATGGCAATACCATCGTCTACCGCAATGGTGTTGAACTCTTTGGCAACACCACCGACCTTTTCAATCTCGCGCGCGACCAGCTGCCCCATGTCTTTCAGATGGACATGACCGGGTACAAACTGGGTAAAGGAGTTGGCAACCGCGATAATGGGTTTGTTGAAATCTGCCGTGGTCATGCCAGTGGCACGCCACAGCGCGCGGGCACCACTCATGTTTCTGCCTTTGGTGGAGGTATGCGATTTATAAACAGGCATGGAGGCTTCCTTTAATCAGCGTTACGTCTTGAAAGAGATTGGCGGATAACCCGCCGATACGTTGCTCATTGTGCGGAAAACATCGCGATGACGGAAGTGAAATATTGTCAATGTGGCATTGCGCAAAGCGGAAGCAATTCTGCGACAGTATGAGGGACAACAAAATCCTTCACAGCCACCCACTCCAACATCAAGCGCTCAAAAAAGTTAACAAGTGACATTAATTGCACACAATTACGACCTAATAATGTTGACAATATAGCTTTCGACTCAAAAGACAAATAAACCACCTTCCTTGGGCAAAATCATTTGACGACGATCCCTTGTGCCCCTAGGATGGCCACCGCTTACCCCAGCTGGCGTGTTCTCGCCAGTCATAAAAAAAACAAAAAGCAATATCAGATGTGACTTCTCAGTGGCATTCGTTTTGTCATGTCTGCGATTTATCACTACTACATCATGGAGATTAAACAAATGAAAAATTTAACTACCGCAGTTCTGGCATTTACACTGACAGCAGGCGCTGTCAGCGTTCAGGCACAGCAAACCGAAATTTCCGCCAACATAAACTTGGTAAACGACTACAAGTTTCGTGGTATTTCACAGACAGATCGCAACCGTGCTCTGCAAGGTGGCTTCGACTATAACCATGAAAGTGGCGCGTATGCAGGTGTGTGGGCGTCAACTATCGAATTCGCTGATAACATTGAAATGAACTATTACGCCGGCTACGCTGGCAGCCTGACCAGCACTGTCGGCTACGACGTTGGTGTACTGATATTCGAATATCCCGGCCTCAGCGCGCTTGATACTGTAGAAGTTTATGGCGCACTAAACTATGCCGGTTTTACGGGTAAAGTGTCATATACCGACAGCTACTTCGGCACGCGTGGTCATGCGTACTACTGGGAGCTGGGTTATGGCGCCGAACTGGTGCAGAATCTGACACTGGACCTGCATATTGGCCTGACAGATGCTCAACGAGATTTGTTTGGCAGTAAAAATGATTACCTGGACTATGGTGTGTCTTTGGGCACTGCGGTATTTGGTCTGGACTTTTCTGCCGGATTGATTGCCACCAATGTAAGTAAAGGTAACTGTGGCAGCAATGCTTGCGGCGGTCGCGCAATTTTCTCAGTAGGCAAAAGCTTCTGACAATCAGATAAACCAGGCCCGGAGCATATTGCTCCGGGCCTGGCTGCTTTATACGCAAGTTCTTGAAACGATAGCCCGCTATAAATGGTCCGTCTGATGCAGTACGATTCACACTCGTTTTGCACCACGGACGCTCTGAATGCTACAAAAACTCCCACCGATTACTGCCTGGTCCTCCGCGCTGATTGCCGCACTTGTGGGCTTTGGCGGCACCGTCGCCCTGGTCGTGCAAGCCATGCGCACATTGGGCGCCTCCGCTGAACAAACCGGCTCAGCTGTCACTGCACTGTGCCTGGGTATCGCCATTACCGGGGCAGCCATGTCGCTGAAACTGCGCATGCCTATTGTATTGGCCTGGTCAACTCCCGGTGCGGCATTGCTGGCAGCCACAACACCAGGATTGTCTTGGCAGATCGCAGCAGGTGTGTTTGTGTTCAGTGGATTACTGATGACCATTCTGGGTCTGGTACCCGTGCTGGGTCGATGGGCGCAACGTATTCCTCCGTCGGTTGCTTCGGCCATGCTGGCAGGGGTGTTACTGCCATTTTGTCTTAAATTGTTTGAAGTGGGCTCTATCGACCCCTTGCTGGTGGCATTGGTCGTCACCGTGTTTCTGGTGGCACGCCAGCGCGTACCGCTGTATGCCTTATTGCTGGTATTGGTCACCGGCATTGTGTTGACGCTGTTGCGCGGCGATATTACGAGCTTGCCGCCTGGAGCCAGCTTTGGCGTGTTATTGCCAGTGATACCGACTTTTGATGCCCGCGCCGCACTGAGCCTGGCACTGCCACTGTTTCTGGTAACGCTGGTCTCACAAAATCTGCCAGGCCTGGTGGTATTGCGTGCGGCTGGTTACTCTCCAAACCCTGGCCCGTTATTGGTAGGCACTGGCATTGCGAGCATGATTGCCGCACCGTTTGGCGCGCACGCCGTCAATCTGGCCGCGATTACGGCCGCCATTTGCACCAGCGACGAAGCGCACCCTGATCAGGCAAAACGCTGGACTGTGGGCGTGATTTACGCTGGGTTTTACCTATTGTTGGCCGTGTTTGCGTCGACACTGGTGCGCGTTTTTCTGGCGCTGCCACCCGCCGTAATCATGGTACTGACTGGTATTGCCTTGATTCCCGCGCTGACCAGCGCAATTGAAAACATGCTGAGCCAAAAATCCGAACGCGATGCAGCGTTAGTGACGTTTCTGGCAACTGGCTCTGGATTGACCTTGTTCGGCCTGGGATCGGCATTTTGGGGACTGTTGGCAGGGTCTTTAGCGCTGGGTGTCAAAGCGCTGTTAGCCAGACGAGCATCCAAACCACAAACGACTTAATTTTTTGCATCCCAAAGGCTACACTGCTTAAAGGAATCCCATCACTACAACAAGAAACCGAGTGCGGAGAGCAGTCATGAATGCACCAACTGACAACGCAAAACAACACAAGCCCATGTTAATTTCACGACGCAGCCTGCTGATGGCAGTCCCTTTTATGCCATTTGCCATGCGCAGCATCGCCCAGCAAACGACGGCGGCCTCAATTCCTGTGCACGGTTATCACAATTTTGGCTTGCGGGTCAGTGACGTAGAGCGTTCTCTGGCGTTTTATCAGGGCCTGTTTGGCAGTGCAGTATTATCGCGAGTGGGTGATCGGGTTGCGCTTCAGGTGGGTGACGGCCCGCAATACTTTACCCTGGCCCCGACGCGTCCAGGTGAACAGCCGCATATCAGCCATTTTGGATTGAGTGCGGTTGATGCAGATCGTTACCGTCTGCAAGCCCGCTTGGCTGAGCATGGCATCAATCGCACGGTAGATAGCATGACCAACCAGACGCCCGCCATGAACAGAGCAATGCACAGTTGGCTTGAGCGCATGCCTGGCGAGAGCGATACCATGCTGGCAGATAACCATGAACTGTTTGTGGCTGACCGGGATGGCGTGGTGTTTCAACTCTCCGCCATCACCGCCTGTGGTCGCGGAGACCAAAGCTGTACGCCTGAGCCCGCACCAGGCCCCGGGTTGATCCGCCTGCGCGAAATCAACCATATGACAACGTACGTAGCCAATTTTGAGCTGAGCAATGATTTTTACCGCAAGTTGTTCGGCATTGAAAACCAGGCATTCCAGGGAACTTTCCCGGTGTTGGGTATCGACGGTGGCAATCAATTCCTGATGTTTGTTGGTGGCACGCAACCCGGCACGC
>JAUSPW010000103.1 GCA_030652635.1 Pseudohongiella sp.
ATGTCAGCAACGGTATCGCCGAACTGGCCTTTGATGGCGGTTTTGCTGACGCCGGTGTCTTCAATAACGTCATGCAGCATGGCTGCCATCAGGCTTTGATGGTCCATGTGCATATCACCAAGAATATTGGCTACTGCAAGAGGGTGAGTGACGTAAGGTTCGCCGCTGCGACGGAACTGCCCGTCGTGCGCCTGCTCCGCGTAGAAGTAAGCGCGGCGAACACTATTCACCTGATCAGTTGCCAGGTAGCCCGAAAGGCTGCTGGCGAGAGAGTCGATTGTTAATGCCACACCCGACTCCTGCGAGGATTACTCGTCGTCGTTAAGGGGCTCGTCTGCCGCTTCCGGCTCGATTTCCGCAATAATGGCGCCCATCATGGCGGCGGTTGCATCCAGATCCGCTTCCGGAATTTCCCGGACCGGGGTGGAGCGAGTATTCAGTATGCTGACATCGACCAAGCCTTCCGCGATTTCGCGAAGTGCAATCACAGTCGGTTTATCATTATCTTCCGGCACCAGCGCATCTTTGCCACCAGTTTGCAGCTGACGAGCGCGTTTGCTGGAAATCATCACCAGCTGAAAACGATTGTCGACTTTGCCCAGACAATCTTCTACGGTAATACGTGCCATAACCTTATCCTGCCTTATCTACCTGATTTGGTATGCTGATTAATCAAAAAAAGTGATCTGAAGCGCGTCAATACGCAAGGTCTGCCTCAGAAAAGACCGGCTATCATACTGAAAGAATACATTGTTTGCATGGAAAATTCTGAAAGCCGCCGAATTCACTGGCTTTCAGCTCAACAAACTGGCCAGCAATTCTCCACGATTATCAAGTTGATGCGATCTCTCGAGTCGCGCTGCGCGCACAATGGCACGCAAGTCTTCCAGTGCTGAGTCAAAGTTGTCGTTAATGACCAGATAATCGGCGGCGCCATAATGAGAAATCTCATCGCGTGCCTGTTGCATGCGACGATTGATAGTTTCCTCATCATCCTGCCCGCGACTGTTTAAACGCTGCTGCAGTGTTTCCAGAGACGGAGGTAATATAAAAATACTTTTGGTATCAATGAGCTGGCTTACCTGCGCTGCCCCTTGCCAGTCAATCTCCAGGATGACGTCCATGCCGTTATTCAACTGAGCCTGCACCCACACCGCCGAGGTGCCATACAAGTTACCAAAAACTTCTGCAGACTCCAGAAACGTCCCTTCTGCACGCATCGCCAAAAACTGTTCACGATCGACAAAGTGATAGTTCACCCCGTTGGTTTCGCCCGGACGTTTTGCGCGGGTGGTGTGTGAAATGGACACACATAGATGCGGATCGCCTTGAGCCAGCAGGGCATTAACCAAACTGGTTTTGCCTGCGCCTGACGGTGCAGAAATGGTATACAAGGTGCCGCGCGCCATACAATAAACCGCTTTTAATCCAAAGAGGGAACGCGCAGAACTATAGTCAATCGGCCGCCTTGTGTCTATTCGAGCGGATCTGTGTTTAAAGAGCACGCTATAATGCCGTGAGAACGATACCTCCGACGAGTAAAAGACTTATGTCAGACGCTATAGCAACAGCCTCACCCTCTCTCATCAAGCTGACAGCGTACAGTCATGGCGCCGGCTGCGGTTGCAAAATTGCGCCCGCGGTGCTTGATCGGATTTTGCTTTCGCAACGCGAATTTTTTACCGACCCCTTGTTGTTGGTTGGAAACAGCAGCAAGGACGATGCCGCAGCTTACGATATAGGCAATGGCCAGGTGATTCTGAGCACCACTGATTTTTTTATGCCGATTGCCGATGATGCCTTTGATTTTGGTCGTATCGCCGCCACCAATGCCATCAGTGATATTTATGCCATGGGCGGCCGGCCCTTGATGGCCATCGCAATTCTGGGCTGGCCGGTCAATACCTTGCCAGCGGAGATCGCAGCGCAGGTGGTGGAGGGTGGACGTCAAGCCTGTTCTGATGCCGGCATCATGCTGGCCGGCGGACACAGCATTGATTGTCCAGAACCAGTGTTTGGTCTGGCTGTCACCGGTATAGTCGCCAAAGATCAATTAAAACAGAATAATACAGCGGAAACCGGATGCCTGTTGTATCTGAGCAAACCCCTTGGCGTTGGCGTACTGACCACCGCGCAGAAGCAGGGTAAGTTAAAACCGGAACACGAATTCCTGGCTCGCGATGTCATGTGTCAGCTCAACACGCCAGGCATGGTGTTGTCGGTTATGAAAGATATCACCGCCATGACAGACGTCACCGGTTTTGCCCTGATGGGCCATCTGCTTGAAATGTGTGAAGGCAGCGGTCTGGACGCCGAACTGGATCTGTCAGCGGTTCCGGTGCTGGCGCCTGTGCCAGATTACATTGCGCTAGGCTGTGTGCCGGGTGGCACACATAGAAACTTCGACAGCTACGGACAC
Organism: Pseudohongiella sp.; assembly: GCA_030652635.1. GTDB lineage: Bacteria > Pseudomonadota > Gammaproteobacteria > Pseudomonadales > Pseudohongiellaceae > Pseudohongiella. The sequence continues at coordinate 2,420 of JAUSPW010000103.1, forward strand.
AAAATCTGCACATTGGATGACACACAAAAAGCCTTGTTGTGTGATCCGCAGACCTCAGGTGGTTTGTTAATGGCGGTGCGACCTTCCGCGCGTATTGACTTTGAAAGAGCACTGGCAAACGCGGGTGTTGCAGACGCTTTAATCAGACCCATTGGCCGTTTGCTGCCAGCGTCAGGCCAGCAACAACGTATTCGGCTTGTGTGAAATGCGCGCAGACACTGACGATTTTTTAAATCTGTTTCTGAATGACACGCCACTGATTGACTCGCGTGCACCCGTGGAATTCCAACGCGGTGCGTTCCCCAACACCGTCAACCTGCCATTGATGAGCGACCGTGAACGCGAACAGGTTGGCACCTGTTACAAGGAACAAGGCCAGCAGGCAGCGATCAGACTGGGTCACGAGCTGGTCAATGGGGATGTCAAAATGCAACGCGTGCAGGCATGGGTAAACTATGCGGAGCAGCACCCCAGTGGGTATCTGTATTGTTTCCGCGGTGGTTTGCGTTCGCAGATTTGTCAGCAATGGATGCGTGAAGCAGCTTGTGAGTATCCGAGGGTGATTGGCGGTTACAAAGCCATGCGCCGGTTTTTGCTGGAGCAGTTAGACGCGATGTGCGCCAAAAATAAGCTGCTAGTGTTGGCAGGTCATACGGGTGCTGCTAAAACAGAACTTCTCAATGCCGTGCCCGGAGCTATTGATCTGGAGGCGCTCGCCAATCATCGCGGCAGCGCTTTTGGCAAACGCGCCACAGAACAGCCATCCCAGATTGATTTTGAGAATCGTCTGATTATTGCCATGCTAAAGCACATTCATGCGACGCCCGATAAACCTATTGTTCTGGAAGATGAGAGCCGACTGATTGGTCGCTGTGCAATGCCTCCGGTATTGCGTGACGCCATGGCCCGGTCTTCGCTGGTTAGATTGAACAGTGATCTTGAGTCGCGCACAGAGCATTCATATTTGAATTACATTTTGCGCAAGACCGCGGAATGGCAGCAAGAGCTGGGCAACGAAGGCGCTGGATTTGACGCATTTGTTGATGATTTGCGCGACTCACTCAAGCGCGTGCAAAAGCGTTTGGGTGGCGATCGGTATGTAGAACTATCACAGATGATGGAGCAGGCCATCGATAGTCACCGCGCCGGGGATCCATCGTTGCATCGTGGCTGGATCAGGCGCTTGCTGCAGGACTATTACGATCCTATGTACGACTGGCAATGGCAGCGTCATCAGGGCCGTGTGGTATTTGAAGGCAACTTTGCCGCGGTGCTGGATTTTTTAACTTCAACCCGCAATTAAACAGTATGACTGACAGGAAATTATCAAGGCGTCTGCATGACTGCAGCGCGTGCTGGCGAACATGCAGTCAGTATCATTTATAGAAAGATCCGATCTGGTAATAAGGCAAACTAATCACTATGAATTCAGTAACACGGCGCCAACTGTTAAAAATGCTTGGAGTGAGCGCTGCCGGTATGATGAGCCTGCCGGTGATCGCACGTGCGCAGACCGCCAGTAATTTTGTCAATCCGCTGCTGATTCCGCCCTTGGATACCGGCACATTCATGCAGGAAGAGGGCGGAGTGCCGCGTCGGCGTTTTGAGCTGAACTTGCAAAAAGGCACCTCGCTGTTTGTGCCGCAGGGTGAGACCGCGACGCTGGGTATCAATGGTAACTACCTTGGCCCGACACTGCGCTTTAAACGTGGCGACATTCTGGATATCCAGGTCAATAACCGTATTGGCGAAGAGTCTGTGTTGCACTGGCATGGCCTTCATGTTCCTCAGCGATTTGATGGCGGACCGATGCAAAGTATTGCTGATCAAGGCAGTTGGAATCCGGTCTTTGACGCCCGCCAACCCGCAGCCACGCTTTGGTACCACTCCCATGCCATGCACAAGACCGGACCACAGGTCTATCACGGTCTGGCGGGTATGATGATTCTGGACGACGACCCGTCGGCTGCGCTTGATCTGCCGTCGCGATACGGGATCGATGATATTCCATTAATTCTGCAAGACAAACGTTTTAAGCCTGACGGTCAACTTGATTATATGTCCCGGTACGGTGACATGATGATAGGCCAGCATGGCGATATCATGATGGTTAATGGTACCGTGTCGCCCTTTTTTGAGGCTCGCACTGACAAGATTCGTTTGCGCATTCTGAATGGCTCCAATGCACGTTTGTTTAACGTGGCATTTAATGATGGGCGTGAGTTCCTGCAAATAGCCAGTGACGGAGGGTTACTCGAAAAACCGGTACCACTGAAACGATTAATGGTTACACCGGGCGAGCGAGTGGAGTTGCTGGTGGACGTCAGCGATGGTCAGACTGTGATCCTCCGCAGCGAGCCGTCAGAGAACCATTTTCCGGTATTCCAGGGAGCTTTCAGTGAGCTGATGCGCGCCATGCATGGCGAGTCTTTTGACATCCTGGAAATCAGGCCGCAAACCAATCTTGAACGCCTGCCACCGGTGCCTGCTGTGCTGGCCTCTTTGCCGGCTGTCAGCGCTGACATGGGCATGCGCACCCGGCGCATGCGATTGAATATGGGGTTTGGATCACGCAGCGGCAGTGGGCAAGGTCCGGGTCTGGGCAATCGTACCGGTCAGGGTGGTGGCTACGGCGGTGGTCATTTCTCCATCAATGGCCGCGTGATGACCATGAGTTACATTAACGAACGCGTCAAACTGGGCGATACTGAAATCTGGGAAGTGTTGAATGACACACCCATGGTGCATCCTTTCCACATACACGGAAGTCAGTTCCGTGTGCTTGATCGCAATGGTGTACCACCTCCCGCGCAGCAAACCGGATACAAAGACACCGTGCACCTGCATGGCCGTGAGACGGTGCGACTACTGGTGTCGTTTACCGAATTTGCAGACGACATGTACACGTACATGTATCACTGCCATACACTTGAGCATGAGGATCGCGGCATGATGGGACAGTTTCTGGTCACGGAAAATGGCTGACCCGATGTCGCAGGCACGACTGCCGGAATAATTTGTGTACAAAGACAAAAGCCGCCGTACTTTGTGAGAGCAATCCGGCGGCTTCTTTTACGAGTGACTACACGCGCTGACAATCAATCCAGCGGCAGGAAACCCATGGCATTATTGTTGTTCATCGGAATCACAATCTGATTCTGAACCGAGTCGTAACAAATAGAGGCGGCGCTGGGTATGCCAACCGCAATCACTTCGGCGTCAGCGCCGGGTGCAATGCGGGAGATGCTGCCAAAACGAACGCTGCTGACAATTTTGGTGCCGTCAGCGAGTACAACAACACCGTCATTACCGCCTTCTGCAGCATACTCGGTATTGATCAGTTCGCCTGTCGTATTAAACGTCATGACATGATTATTGGCGATGTTGACCACGACTATATTGCCGTCGTTATCCATGGCAACACCATTTGGCGACATCAGCGGAGCGCCTTCAAGGAACACGGACGATTGACCGGAGGCCGTCACTTTGTAAACGCGCTGTGGATCACGGGTGTTGGAGGCGTAAACGGTGCCGTCCGCCGCCACTGCGATGCCATTGAGGCCAGTTGCACCTTCAACCATCCATGCATCACCAGGTTGGCCTGTTGCCAGATCAAAGGTGCGAACGTGGTCAATGTCAGCGACGTATAATTTGCCGCCGCCAATTGCACTGCCAAGTGGCTGATTCAACACCAGGCCATTACGATCATTGCCTATCCACTTGGCGGTATGCACACTGCCATCCGGATTCAACAAAGACACATATCCGTCGTTTTCCTGCAGATCCTGACCCACCCCGGCGTTCATGGCCAGAATCAGGTTTTTAGCAGGATCAAAAGTACAGCTCTCGGCAAAACGCAGGCTGCCAAATACTTTGACATTGGATGACATCGGGGTAGCCTGACCTGCTTCGTTGACTGTGCCCAGCGGCCCGCCGGCCGTGAAGGTGCCAGTTTGAGCGATGCTGAACGAACTGACAGCCATCGCCAGCGCACCTGCAATAATTCCTTTTTTCATAGCCATTTCTCCCGGGAAGATTCCCCTCTATACTGCTGCAAAGTGATTTATCGGTGGGCAGTTTACCTGAATCCGCCTACGCAGACACAGACCGGCTAATCTGGATTTTCTGTCCAAGGTGTCGCAATCAATCCAGACCAAGAAGGGTACCGCGGCCATCAGCACCGAATTTATTATCTCTGTATTCCTGTTTGCTTTGTCGTCCGCAATCACACCCGGTCCCAATAATGTCATGTTGATGAGCTCTGGGGTCAACTACGGTGTACGTCGCAGTCTGCCATTGGTGATGGGCGTCATTATCGGTTTCCCGGCCATGTTTCTGGCGATTGGCCTGGGTCTGGGTACTGTTTTCCAGCGCTTCCCGGTCATCCACAACGTCATCACCATCATCGGCATTGTTTATCTTCTGTACCTCGCCTGGAAAATTGCGGGAAGCGGCAAACCCAACCTCGCGGACAGCAACGCCAAGCCGCTGACGTTTATACAGGCCGCTTTGTTTCAGTGGGTCAATCCCAAAGCCTGGATTATGGCGATGGGCGCCATTGCCGCGTTTACCACTACCGGCGCTGATATCAACCAACAGGTTGTGAACATAGCCACCATCTTTATGACAGCATCGGTGCCCAGCGCCTGGATCTGGTTGTTGTTTGGGGTAGGCTTGCAGCGCTTGTTGGCAGACGATGTCTGGCGGCAGCGCTTCAATTGGTTGATGGCGGGGTTGCTGGTGCTGTCGATGGTGCCGGTGGTACTGGATCTTGTTCGTGGGTGAGTGATTGCCACGTCGCCGGCCTGCGCCAGACCGACTGGGTCTCAGAACGACGCTGCGCGTCTGATTGTTCTTCGACGCAGATCGCTCTGCCGCATTCCTCCGTGCAGTGCCACTGCAGCCGAAAGAGCGCCGGGAGAGTGGTGCCGCACCCGACCAATCAGGCCGCGCTTATCCTTTTAAGGGACGCCCGATCATGCGGTAGGACTGTTCGAATCCGGAGCGGCGCAGCCGCG
>JAUSPW010000105.1 GCA_030652635.1 Pseudohongiella sp.
ATCTGGCCGGCAATGTGTCTGCCAACAGCTATTTGAGTTTTATACTGGATACAACCGCGCCTGACGTACTGACCGCGGCACTGGCGCTGGACACCAACGACGACTCTGACCACATCACCAGCAGTGCCACCATCAATATCAGCGGCCTGGAGTCTGATGCCACCTGGGAATACAACCTTAATGGTGGCAGTGAGTGGGTTGCGGGCAGCGGCAGTTCCATCATCATTCAGGACGACGGCAGTTACACTCTGCAAGTGCGTCAGATGGACCTGGCAGGTAACGTCTCCAATGCTGGCTCACTGAGCTTCACGCTGGATACCACAGCACCGGCTGATATAGGTTATGTTTACTTCAATAACCGAGGCACAGAGTCATATCAGATAACCAACGATGGAACTGTCTACGCAAACGGTCTGGAAGCTGATGCATTACTGCAATACAGTCTGGATGGCGGCTCGTCTTGGGAATCAGTGACAACCACTAATTCGTTCTGTGGCACCACGGCTCTGGCGTATGGCAATTTTGCGCTGAAAGACGATGGTCAGAAAAACGTAGTGATTCGTCAGCTGGATAAAGCTGGCAATACATCGAATGAAACGTCGTTGTCATTCATTCTCGACACGTCAGCGGGCGCACCATCACTGACCTTGGCCAGTGACACTGGCACTTCAAGCACCGATTTTGTGACCAGCAACGGCCTGATCAACGTGGATGGTCTCGAAAGCAACGCTACCTGGGAGTTCAGTTTGAACGGTGGTTCAACTTGGGCTGCTGGTGAAGGCGATACGTTTACGGTGACTGAAGCGGACTCCTATGACATTCGTGTCCGCCAAACCGATATGGCCGGCAATATTTCAGACGATGCGTCACTCAGCTTTATATTGGATACCACTGTAGCCACACCTACTCTCATATTGGTCAACGACACTGGCAAATCAAGCTCAGATCGTATCACCAATGATGGTCGGATCAGTGTAGACGGCCTGGAGAGCGGTGCTACCTGGGAGTACAGCACAAATAAAGGTAATACATGGAATAAAGGTGAGGGAAATTCCTTTGAGCTAATCTCCATTAAAAATGAGATGCGGGTGCGTCAGACGGATTTGGCTGGCAACAAATCGAGTGAAGGAAGCCTGACAGTTACATATGACACAACGGCTCCTGCCTCGCTTAATTCTGTGACCGTAAAAGATACTGGCCTGAGCGCTTCAGACAAAATCACCAATGATGGCACTATCACAGCCGGGTTTCTGGAATCCGGGGCTACGCTGGAATACAGCCTTGATAGTGGTTCAACGTGGGCTCAGGGACAAGTGACTTCCACCAATGCCTCGACGGGCAAAGTTATACTCACAGGTGATGGCGAAAAAAATGTGCTGATCCGTCAGGTTGATGCGGCCGGCAATGCGTCTGCAACCCGTAGCGTTTCATTCACACTGGATACCACCGCTCCGACCACTCCGGAAATGACTTTCACCGACACGGGCTCATCAAGTTCGGATTTGATCACCAACGATGGTTTGATCAATGTAAATGGCCTGGAAAGCACTGGTAAATGGGAATATAGCCTGAACAGTGGCTCTACGTGGACAACGGGTTCCGGTAGTTCGTTTGAAGTGACAACTGACGCCAGCTACGACATTCGTGTGCGTCAGACGGATCTGGCCGGTAACGTCTCCAATGCGGGCTCACTGAGCGTTACGCTGGACAAAACCATCCCGACGTCAGTCTTGCTTGAGCTGGAGTCAGGTGTGGCGCTGACCTCATCCACGTTTATCACCAACGATCGCACCATCCTGATCAACAATCTGGAGTCCGGTGCCACGTGGGAATACCGCGGTACTGGTGCGTCCAACTGGACAATCGGCAGCGGCAGCTCGCTGGAGATCAGCGGTGACGATGGCGAAAAGTATGTACAGATCCGTCAGACCGATGCAGCAGGCAACGTGCAAAGCATGTGGGATGACATCACGTTTACCTTGGACACGACAGCGCCCGAAGGCCCGAGTCCTTACCTGGCCTCAGACAGCAACATCAGCACCGATCGCATTACCAACAACCGCTTGGTCAACATCGACTATCTCGAGTCGGGTGCCACGTGGGAATACAGTCTGGATGGCAGTACCTGGACCGATGGCAGTGGCAGCAGCGTTGCGGTTGAAGGCAGTGGCGAGAAAACCATCCGGGTCCGACAGACTGATCAGGCGGGCAACGACTCGGACATCGAGTCGCTGAGCTTCACGCTGGACACCTCAGCAACAGCGCCAACGGTTAGTTTGATCAATGACAGCGGCACGTCAAACTCCGATCGCATCACCAATGATGGGCGCGTGAGTGTTGATGGTCTGGAAAGTGATGCCAGCTGGCAGTTCAGTGTAGACGGCGGATCAAGTTGGACAAGCGGCTCAGGCAGCTCGTTTACCGTGACAA
>JAUSPW010000107.1 GCA_030652635.1 Pseudohongiella sp.
CCCGTCTCCTCGTGTACTCACAGGATGCTCAGCATGAACAGAAAACACCTCTTTAAACGCTCACCGGCGAGCACAATTCGCTTGTTGCTGGCGGGTTCACTCTTGCTGGCAATGGCAGCGTGTGCGGGCACACCTTCACCGCCAACGCAGCAGATGCAGGCGGCGCAACTGGCGATAACCAGCGCCGAGCAGGAGCGCGTTGCCGACTACGCACCGCTGGATCTGCGTCAGGCTCATGACAAGTTGACAGCAGCACGCGTTGCGATACAGCAGGAAGACATGGTTCTGGCCACGCGTCTGGCAGAAGAATCACGCGTCAGTGCTGAGTTGGCAACGGCATTGACTGCGCAAATGAAAGCCAGAGCGATAAACGACGAAATGATACAGAGCATCAATGCACTCCAGCGCGAAATTCTGCGCAACTCAGGGTCATCACAATGAACACTCGGAAAACCATGTTTGAACGTCACGCCGGCCGTGCCAAAAAGTTGCTGACACTGGCAGCAGCCACGCTGGTACTGGCCGCTTGCGCCAGTGCGCCAACCACATTGGAAGGCGTTGCCGAAGTCAGAAACAGACTGACCACACTGCGCACCAATCCGGATCTTGCCACCCTGGCTGCGCTCGAGATTCAGGCGGCTGAAACCGCCGTGCGCGCCGCTGAAAGGCCGCAGGAAGATCGCGATCTGGCTGTTCACTACTTGTTAATTGCTGACCAAAAGGTTGAAATCGCCAACGCGTGGGCACAGAGCCGGTTGTATGAAAACCAGCGCAACGCACTGAGCACACAAAGCAGTGAAGCCCAGCTTGCCGCACGCACCCGTGAAGCAGACATGGCGCGCAGTGACGCTGCCAATGCCCGCAACCAGGCCATGTCGGCACGCAGTGATGCAAACTCAGCCCGCTCAGCCGCAGACATTGCGCGTGATCAGGCCGCTATTGCCCAAGATGACGCCAATGCCGCACGCCGGGCGACTGAACGCGCACAGAACCAGGTTGCCGTTGCTCGCAGTGACGCAAACTCTGCGCAAGTCGCGGCTGATATTGCCAACGACCAGGCCGCGATGGCCAGAAATCAGGCGAATATTGCGCGCGCGGAGACAGAAGAATTGCAGCGCCAGATTACTGAACTCAACGCACAAATGACTGATCGCGGCTTGGTGGTAACACTGGGTGATGTGTTGTTTGAAACCGGCAACGCGGAACTGCGTGGTGGCACTCCACAGAATCTGAATAATCTGGCGTCCTTCCTGAACCGCTTTGAATCGCGCACAGTGCAGATTGAAGGGCACACTGACAGCGTAGGTGATGACAGTTCCAACATGGTTTTGTCGCTGCAACGCGCTGAATCCGTTCAGAGCTATCTTGTCAGAAGCGGTGTGAGCAGCAACAGGATTGTCACCACGGGCAAAGGTGAAATGGCGCCGATTGCCAACAATGACACGCCCACTGGCCGTCAGCAAAATCGCCGCGTCGAAGTGATCATTTCCAACGCCGCTGAGTAATGCCAGCGCGCTGAGCCGACCTGTCGGCTCAGCGTTGTTCGCGCGTCACCCTGACCACTTCCTCCAGACTAACCAGACCCGTTTCAGCCCACCGCAAACCGTCATCACGCAAGGTGCGCATGCCTTGAGCCAGCGCATAATCGCGCAAACTTTGTTCCGACGCCTGAACATGAATCAGGCGCCGCATGTGATCGTCCACAGTCCATAACTCATAAATGCCTTTCCGCCCGCGATAGCCTGAACCATTACA
>JAUSPW010000110.1 GCA_030652635.1 Pseudohongiella sp.
AGGCCTGCATCCAGGAATGTCTGTGTGTCCAAAGGCGCTTGTTGTAACAACGGGTCTCCTGATCGCAATACCGGCACCAATAAATTATCCAAAAACGGCAGAATATTTAATGCCAAAGCCTCCGGCACCATGCCCATGATGACCAGGTCGTCGTGATTTTCGTGCAGGCGTTCCAGCGCTTTGGCACGGTTCACGACATGAAGCTGCACTTGGACCTGCGGGAACTGTTCCAGGAAACCCTTCAGCATGTAAGGCACAACGTATTGGGCGGTGCTGACGGCAGATAATCGGAGTTCACCCCGAATTTGTCCTTGCAGGGTTGCCAGTTCCATCTGAAAGCGACCCAGGTCTGCAAACATAGAACTCACATGGCTGGCTAGTTGTTCTCCCGCCGCAGTGACATAGATTTTTTTGCCGATGTATTCAAAGACCGGTTGCCCGATGGCATGTTCAAGTTGTCGGATTTGTGAGCTGACTGCCGGTTGTGTCAGTGCAAGTTCTTCCGCCGCTCTGCTGTAACTCTTGCGTTGATACACCGCATAAAAGACCTGCAGTTGTCGAAACGACAGCCTGTTGAGTAGTTGTGACAGGGTAAATGGCATGACTTATGGTCGCTGTTAAGGTGCTGGGAATTCTGGTTTGCCAGCTATAAGGTAAACCTTATGTATGGCAGAAGTAAAAGCTATTTCAGCTTTTGGGTGTGCTGTATTAGGGTAAAGGCCACTGTGGTGGGAGCGTGAAAAATGCTAAAGAAGATATTGATAGCAAATCGCGGTGAAATTGCCGTGCGAATTGTGCGTGCCTGCGCGGAAATGAATATTCGCTCAGCCGCCATTTATACGGAACCAGACCGCCACGCTTTGCACGTGAAACGTGCAGATGAAGCCTATTTTCTGGGCGATGACCCGTTGGCTGGTTATCTGGATGCCCGTGGACTGGTGAATCTGGCCGTACAGACCGGTTGCGATGCTATCCACCCGGGGTATGGTTTTCTGTCTGAAAATGCTGAGTTTGCGCGCATCTGTGCCGAGCGTGGTATCCGGTTTATTGGTCCGGACGCAGATGTGATTTCACGTATGGGTGATAAAACCGCAGCCCGAGCCAGCATGATTGCAGCAGGGGTGCCGGTGACCCCCGGCTCTGAAGGCAATCTGGCGGATCTGGATGACGCGCTACGGGTAGCTGAACAAATAGGTTATCCGATTATGCTCAAAGCAACGTCGGGCGGTGGTGGTCGAGGCATCCGCCGTTGTGACAATCCTGAAGAATTGCGTTCGCAGTACCCTCGCGTGATTTCTGAAGCCACCAAAGCGTTTGGTTCGGCGGAAGTGTTTCTGGAAAAATGTATTGTTGATCCCAAACACATCGAAGTGCAGATTCTGGCCGACAGCCAGGGTAATGTGATTCATCTGTTTGAGCGTGACTGCTCCATTCAGCGTCGTAATCAGAAACTGATTGAAATTGCACCCAGCCCGCAGCTTACGCCTGAGCAACGTCAGTATGTCGGTGAGTTGGCGGTGCGTGCGGCCAAAGCCGTGAACTACGAAAATGCTGGCACAGTGGAGTTTCTGGTCACTGGCCACGAAATTTATTTTATGGAGATGAACACACGTGTGCAGGTTGAGCACACCATTTCCGAACAGATTACCGGCGTTGACATTGTGCGCGAGCAAATTCGAGTCGCTGCCGGTTTGCCGTTGAGTTATCGTCAGGAAGATATCAGCTTTCGTGGTTTTGCTTTGCAATTCCGCATCAATGCCGAAGATCCGAAAAACAATTTCCTGCCCAGTTTCGGTCGCATCACACGTTACTACGCACCCGGTGGCCCGGGTGTGCGCACCGATACCGCCATCTACACTGGCTACACCATTCCACCGTATTACGACTCTATG
>JAUSPW010000112.1 GCA_030652635.1 Pseudohongiella sp.
AGCATCAATGAGGTCAGGCAGGGCGAGCGGATCAGATTCAGAGTCCGTATCGATAACGAGGGCAATATTTATACAGTATATGTTGATCAATCCACAGGGGCGGTCAGCCGGGAGTAGGGTATGCGCTTGTTAGTGGTAGAGGATGAAAGCCTGCTGCGACAACAGCTTGTGATGGGTTTGCAGCGTGCCGGATTTGTTGTGGATGATGCCTCAGATGGCAAAGCCGGGCTGTTTCAGGCTTTGGAGTACGATTACGATGCAGCAATTATCGATCTGGGATTGCCGCAACTCGATGGCATCAGTGTGATTCGCAAGCTCAGAGAAGCCGGTCGGAAGTATCCCGTATTGATTTTGACAGCGCGTGGCGACTGGCAAGACAAAGTCGCGGGTCTTGACGCTGGCGCCGATGATTATGTGGTCAAGCCATTCAGAATCGAGGAAATTCAGGCGCGGCTGAATGCATTGCTGCGGCGCGCGGCAGGTTTTGCCAGTCCGGTGATTTCTGCGGGGCCCATCAGTCTGGACACCAGCAGCAAACGCGTCACGGTCAGCGGTAGCCCGGTTGAGTTGACGGCCTATGAATACAAGACACTGGAATATCTGATGATGCATATCGATCAAGTAGTCTCGAAGGCTGAGCTGACCGATCATCTGTATGCACAGGACTACGACAGAGACAGCAACGTACTGGAGGTGTTTATCCGTCGTTTGCGTCAGAAACTGGATCCTGATCAGTCACTGCAACCCATTGATACTGTTCGCGGCCAGGGATATCGGCTGCGAATCATGGACTGATATGTTGTCTGGGCGCGATGCCGGTTATTCCTTGCAAACGCGCCTGCTGATGGCTGTGACCTTGCTATTGACTGTGTTTCTGGGCTTGACAGGTTTTGTCCTCGATAGAGCGTTCCGTAACAGTCTGGAGACAGGTGTTGCAGAGCAATTGCAGACACAACTTTATGTTTTGCTGGCGGCTGTTGATGAAGATGCTGGTCAGTTTTATGTCAGCGAAAATTTGCGTGAACCTCGCTTCAGCCAGTTGAACAGTGGGCTGTACGGTCTCATCAGTAGTCCGGGTCAGGGGGAGTTTTTGCGGACGCAATCTGCACTAGAGTTTGTATTGCCTGACAGCGCGCTGGCCGGCATGTCTGCTGCGGACTTGAACCGGGGTGAAACCAGGTTTGGTCGGATTTCCGCTGCTGATGGTCAATTTGACTACTTTGAAATCAGTTATGCGGTGACCTGGGAGAACAGGCCGCAGGCCATCGTTTTCCAAGTGCTGGAATCGGCCGATGGTTATTGGGCAGAAGTAGCAGAGTTCCGAACCAGTCTGTTTTCCTGGTTTGGTGCCTTGGCAGTTTTGTTATTGATTTTCCAGTTATTATTGCTGCGATGGGGGCTATCGCCGCTGCGCAGGCTAGCGCGTGATTTAAAGCAAATTGAGAATGGACTTGCGGAATCACTTGGAAATCACTATCCATCAGAACTCAGTTCAGTCACCCAGAACCTGAATCTGTTGATTCAGTCCGAACGCAAGCAGCAGACGCGTTATCGCACAACGTTGGGAGATCTGGCGCATAGTCTGAAAACACCACTGGCAGTCATTCAAGGGGAGGTGTCGGCAAGTGCAGATCCTGGCTTGCCACATGAGCAACGCATCGAGCGGCTCGCCATGGTGCAAGAGCAACTCGACCGAATGAATCAGATCATCACCTATCAGCTGCAAAGAGCAGTGCGTTCGGGAAGTGTTGGCAGCCTCGCGAGCCAAGTCAATATCAAGGACACCGCAGCAAGTTTATGCCGTGCGCTTGAAAAGGTGTATGTCAGCAAAGCTGTTGTATTCAATCAGCAGATTGACCCGCGGGTTTTGTTTTTGGGAGATGAGCGAGACTTGATGGAGCTATTGGGTAATCTGCTCGATAACGCCTGTAAGTATGGCCATGGCAAAATTCACGTTAAAGGGCATCTGCTGGGCGATAGCCCGCCGCGGTTTGAGTTGCTTATCGAAGACAACGGCGCTGGCATAAATCCGGATGACAGCGATCGGATACTGCAGCGTGGGGTGAGGTTAGACACGCTCGCACAAGGGCAAGGAATCGGCCTGGCGGTGGTGGCAGATATTGTGCAGAGCTACGGCGGTAAAATCAGTGTCAGCCGCAGTGAAATGCTGGGGGGGGCGGCAATCTCAGTGCTGCTGAGTAATATCCGGCTTCCGCTTTAGAAAAATATCGCAGCGAGGCAGGACGCCAGAGTCATGGCAAACAAGAACCACTTGATGGTGTTTTGACTTGCCTTGATCGCAAACTTGACGCTGAAGTAACTTCCAAGCATCGTGCCGACGGCCAGAATCAGCCCTGGTATCCACTTGACCTGATCAAACCAGATAAAAATCCCCAGTGAAACGCTCGTAAATGCCAGCGTACAGACCATCTTCAATGCATTGGCGCGAACCAGATCATAACGCAGACCGCCAGCAAGCGCGGCGAGCAAAATGAATCCAACACCTGCCTGGACAAATCCACCATAAACGCCTGCAAGCAACAGTCCCCACCAGGCCCCTCGATGCTGATTGACGGATTGCACAGGGGTCCCGGGTTCTGGAGCCAAAAAGCCAGGTTTGATCAGGATGACCGCTGACATAGTCAGCACCGTGCCAAGCAAAAGAGGCTTTAGAGCAACATCGGGTGTCAAAGCAGCCGCAAGTGCACCAATGACGCCACCAATGAGATTGGGAACCAAGATGGGCAGAATTGATGGGGTATCAAGCCGGCCGTATTTATGGAACCCGCGAACGGCTACGACACTTTGCAAAATCACCCCGACTCGATTAGTGCCATTTGCAACATCCGCAGGCAGGCCGAGGACCATCAACATGGGCAAGGTAAGATTTGATCCTCCCCCCGCATGTGTATTTACCCAGCCAGCAATCATGACCTTCAGCACAAGTATGCATAGCATAACAATATCGTATTCCATGCCTGATC
>JAUSPW010000117.1 GCA_030652635.1 Pseudohongiella sp.
GCCGTCGCCGGCGCGCTGCAAAATGATATCTTCAAGTTAAGTGGTGTTGGTGCCACGGATCTTCGATCGCGCCTTGGCTCCTCGCCTCTGAACGAGCAGCTGGACGTTGTTGATTTGCTGCGTCAGCAGATCCTGCTGAACTACAGTGAGCAGCTCAAATTAGAGCAGCAGCTGCATGAAGAGCGTTTGGCGCAATACGATCAGCAGCTCGACGCAGCGCAGCGTATCAATGATTACATTGCCCAGGTAATGACGGGTGATCTGTCGCCGCTCAGCGTTGCCGATCGTCTTGATTTGGCCCAACGACAGTTTGACGATGTGTACGCGCGTGCCATGAGCGGAGATCTCGGTGCGGCGCAGGAAGTGACAGGCTATTTTGATGCGTTCGCCCGCGTGAATCAGCAGGCCAACGCCAGCTCGGATGTTGGCGTGGCCGGCTTCAATTCGAATATGGCTAAGCTGCAGGAAGTGGCGCAGCTGCTCGGTACAAGTTCAGCGCCGGCGGCGCTTGATACCACATCACTGGTCAGCGCCACGCTTGCTGAATTGGCGCAGCTACAGGGCGAGGTTGTCCGGATCCAGCACGCAGTGGGCGCGGAGATAGTGGCCGAGCTGCTGGACATGAATGTGATCATGAAGAACCTGCCGAAGGAAATCGCCGCCGAGCTTAACTCATTGCTGCGCGTAACCTTCGGCAACAGCTTGCAGATAGGTACCAATTTCGGCGTATTGTCGGGCCAGATTGTGACTGCCCTGGGATTGCTGCCTACCGCCAATGATCTCAGCGATGCGGGCATTGCCGCGGCGATCGAAGCAATGACAGCGCTCAGTAAGCACCCGTTCTTGTTTGCAGAGTCTATCGGATCGCTGGCCGATGCCATGGGCGTGATGATGCACACGATGGTGAACTCGGGTGTGGCGCCTCAGATTGTCGCCGACCAGGTACTCAAAAACCCGGTTGCAACTGAGGCTGCAAACCAGTACCTGCAGGGCGCAGGTCTGGGCCAATTGTCTGACTACGCAAGTCCAGTTAATCCCAACGTCAGCGCTGCTGAAATACAAGAGGCACTGGCGCAGCTTGAAGCCACGCTGTTTACCGAAAAAGAGATTGTTGATGCCGTTGTTGCGGCTGCGTTGACTGCAGGCGTTGGATCCGGACAGTTGTCAGCGGCCACGGGATATTCACAAACTGAAATTCTGCAGCTGGCTGAGAAGTATGGTCATGTTGGCTATGTCAATGATCCTGTTGGCGCAGTTGCACAGGCGCAGGCCGCTGCTGTGACCGCGCCTGTCGCTACGCAAACAACACCGCCAGCCAATGTGGTGACCGATCCCGTTGTAGCCCAGAACCCACCTGCGGCGATCGAAACAGAGGTTGCCGCGGTGACGGCGCCGGTGGCTCAGAGCGCTGCCAATCGCGACAAGGAAATCACTGACTTTGTTAATCAGGTGCTCCAATCTGCGGTGGCCCAATACGGCAGCGGCACGATTGATGCCGAGCGCCAGGCGGTGCTCACGGTTGTTCAGGCCGCCATTGATAACAACGTCAGCTCATCCGAACTTGCCCGCGCAACTGGATACAGCCAGGCAGATATCTTGTCCCTGGCCTCGCACTACGGCATGCCAAGCTTTGCCGTTGGCACAGACCGTGTGACGCATGACGGTCCAGCAATGATTCACCAGGAAGAAATCATCTTTGATCGGCCGCGCTCCAGCAGATTGCGTGACGCCATTGTGGACCAAGTGGAATCAGGATCCACCACCACAGCCACGTTGCAGCGCTTCCTGCAGGCCGTGGAGACTCAGACACAACTGTTGGCAGAACTGGTTGATCAGACCAGAGATTTATCTGTTGAGCAGCGTCAGGCCTTCACAGGCGCCGCTCGCGATATCTCGCACAGCATTGACCGTCTGACCCGTGAAATGGAGGATCAGGCAGCATGATATCTGATGCTCAGTATCTGGCGTGGCTGCGCTCACCAGAGCCCAAAGTGCTCTTGGCAGAGATGGACTATTACGACCCTGTGACCGAGACAATCGGCACGATGTACATCAGTGATCGTGGGTACAACACCAACTGGTCTGCCGGCGTTGAGCACCGGCCGTACCCGGACTATTTGAAGACGGTCCCCACTGCCAGGCGCACACTTGGCGATGGACGTCCAACACGTGGTGAGCTGATTGTGGACAACACAGCCGGCGAGCGTGATGACTGGCTGATGCGGTTCAAGTGGGATGGTCGCAAAGTGCGTTTGCTGTACGGCTCTGCCAGCTGGGAATACAGTGATTTTCGCACCGTATTTTTGGGTGTTGTGAAGACCCGCAGCGCGCGCGGTATCAGTGAACTGGTGTTCAAACTGCGTGAGCCAGAAGACTATCTGGACAGGCCTTTGCAGTCAGTGACGGTGGCCACCGGGCCCAGCACGGGCGACTATTTGCCGGTGTGTTATGGCGACTGTTTTAACGTCACACCGGTGTTGATTGATGGCGCCACGCATGTTTATCAAGTCTCTGATATTGAGATCGATGACGTGGTGCTGGTTAAAGATAACGGCAAGGGGCCTGTGTCTCACACGGCAGATCTTGCCGCGGGAACAATCACCTTGGCGGGTGCGCCAGTTGGCGCCATTACATGTGATGTGATTGGCGCCAAAGTAAGTGCTGTTGTCCTGGAGAAAGCCGGCGAGATCATCGATCACATCATCACGACGCGCACTGATTTGCCTTCGGAGTTTTACGATTCAGCGGCGTTCACGGCGCTGGACGCTGCCATTACCTGGTCGCATAACTTGTACGTCAGCGGCGCCATGACTGCACGTCAAGCGATCGAGCGGATCCTGTCGTCAATCGGTGCCAAGTTGTCCAGGACAGAGGCTGGTGCGATCACCGTTGTGCGTCTCGCTGACCCGTCCGAAACCGCCGCGGTGGCCATAGGGCCGGATGACTTTCGCGAGGATAGTTTGATCGCCAGTGCAACTGAGTTGCCGTGGCTGAACGCCCGACTTGGGTACCGGCGCAACTGGACTGTCCAGGAGTCACTGGACACAGTGTTGACCGTTGATGAGAGAGCTGCCTTGACGCGTGAGTTTGCCATAGTGACAGGGAGCAACGACCTCGCTGGCGTTCACCCGCTTGGAAACCAACCCGATCTGATCGAAACCACATTGACCTATCAGGCTGATGCCCAGGACAGACTCGATGAGCTGTTGGCCCTTTACGCAGTTGAGCGGTTCGTTTTCGAACTGCACGTGTACGCCGTGCTGTATCAGTTCCCAGTGGGCAGTACGGTCAAACTCACCGCCGATCGTTATGGATTTAACGCAGGGGTCAATTGTGTCGTTCACGACACCGACAGTGTATTCACATCCGGACGTGCGAGGTTAGGCCTGTGGCGGTAGCAAATTCACAGATCCGCGTGATAGCTGAAAATCTCGCACGAAGCGCGACACTCAGTGTGGAGCCAGAGCTGGACAACATCGAGATGATGCCGATCGCCAACGTGCAAAACAGCAATCGCACCTTGTCATTTCGCTCTACTGCGGTTGATGAGGACGGCATCACCCTCAGTTTCGAAATGCCGGCGCGACGTCGTTTATCCGCAGTGGTGCTTTATGGCCACAACCTGAAAGTGGGCGATAAGTGGAAAGTGAAGCTGTGGGGCGCGCCAGGCAAGACCGGTGACCTGTTCGAAACCGAGTGGATGGACGCTCTGGTACCCAAAAAAGCAGGCGAGATGAACTGGGGTATCGACAACATGACCTCGACTGTCTTTGACGATTGGGACATGGCCTACAGCGTGATCTGGTTCGGATCCAAAGCGGCTCAGTCGGGCGAGATCCTGATCGTGAGCGATGGCAATGCCGATGGGTACATCGAGATTAATCGGTTGCTATTTGGCCAGGCAGTCAGCCCCATCCGCAACTTCTCATTTGGCTACGAGTTGGACTACCTGGACACCAGCACTCACGAGATGACCGAAGGTGGCAGCAGTAAAGTCGATCAGGGCCATTTACGACGCGTGATCAACCTGGCATTGCCGAGGCTGTTGGACACTGAGCGCAGCGCATGGGCCGACTTCCTGCGCAACGTAGGCCGGTACAACGAGATTTTTGTGAGCTTGTTCCCAGAGGCCGGCGGCAAACTGGAGCGGGACTACTCGATGGTGTGTGTTGTGAAGTCGCACTCACCACTGAAGAACATCCGGGCAGCAAAGTACGCGCTTAATTTAACGTTACAGGAGACATGAGATGCCAGCACCGGTATTTACACCCATATCCTTTGATAAGGATGACAACCCTTACGACAGCGGTGCGGGGTACATGGAGAAGTGGATCGCGCTGAGCGCGAATTTCTCGACCCTGGCCGACTACTTGGCCGAAGTAGAGCTTACTGTTGAGGAAACCACAGCACAGTTGGTTGCTCAAACGGCGGAGGATCGGGCGGCGGTTGAAGGACTGATTTCCACCACTTCTGGCTATTTGACTGGATTCACTCAGGCCGAGCGGGAACTGGCTCAAACTGCTGCTCAGACATCCGTGAACAATGCGATCGCTGCGGCCGCGTCAGCTGCAGCTGCCCAGGATTCAACTTCTCGTGTTGGCGCCATGCTTAAAACTCGCGGCATAACCAACATCAAAGCCGTTGCGTTTAAATCCGCAGAGGGTTGGGAGCAAACAGGCCGTCAGTCCTACAAGACTGAAGCCAGACCTGCTGGACGCTTCTTGGGTGACTATGCCAACGCAACCGCTGCATGGGCTGCAAACTATCAGGGAGTGGCTACGGTTGCTGGTGACTATTACTGGCAGACAAGTGGCACGAATGGTCTGTTTGAATGCACAACCAGTAACGCAAGTTCACAGCGGTATCGCGCAGGATCGGATCACCTGCCGCTTGAGGCGTGTTTTGTGGCCAGTGGGGTCACACCAGTCCTGCGGGTATTCGATATTACTGATCCGCTGATGCCACTTTGGAAACAGTTCACCACCGGAACGTTAACCCTTTGGGGAGTAGGTTCATCCCCAGATTTTACATCTGTTTCTTTGGCTTGGAACAATGGCAAGCTGATTGCAGGAAAAGCTGGAGGGTCAAATGGACGCGGCCTTTCCGAAATTGATTTTAGAAATGATGTCAGTTTCTACAGAGCTACTTCAGCAAAGCTGGTGTTCAAAGGAAAAATTGCTGACGCGCTTACCGGGAGTGGATACGCCACAGTAAATACCACGGACACACTAAATAGTGCCGAGGTGGTGGGGATTGCTGCTTACAGCGGCTACATCGCTGCTGCGACTGCTGCTGGCGTCTCGGTCATCAAGCCAGATGGAACGGTAGTCAAATCATCCAGCACCAACGCCTTCAAATCCGTCTCCACCCTCAATGGCCGCCTGTACGCAATCAACGACACGGCCAGCCCTGAGCAACTTATCGACTTCGGCCCCATCGACAAGTTGGGCGCAAGTTTCACACCAGTCAACACATGGACAAATGCAACAGTACCAGCACTCTCTGCTGCAACACTGAACGCACTTGGTATTGCTGAGAACCGCCTGATAGTCCCATCAGCCAGCGCAGTCGATACACTCTGGCCCAACACAGCAGTATTGGCTGACAGCCTCATTGCTCGCAAAGGCACAACATTCGCAACGCCTCCGATTAAAAAGCCGGAGGTAATGCTGATTTGTTCTACTGTGGAAGGGGCAGTTACTGATGCCAATAATTATATTGGCAACTTTACTACCGGCGTTGATGGCTGGGTATCAGCCGCAGGAAATACAACTGTTACATGGGATGAGGCTAATCAAAGACTTCTTTTGGATCGTATTGAAGCAATCAGTTCAGTTCCTGGCCAAATGTCCAGGCCAAATACATTAACTGTTGGTAAATATTATCTAATTGAAATTACTCTGACAGGTCATGTGTCGACTCGATACGATGTAGTTACGGGGACAATAATAAACGGCCCATCTGTCGGTTACTATGAGGGTGGCACAGATGTCACAAGACGATGGGTAATCCGCGCAAACGGCACAAACTTTAGCATTCAAACTTCGAACAGATATGGTGTTACATCTTTCCCTGCGATAAATATCATCGAAGTCCCCTACAATTTTGCCAAGTCGCTATCTGGCGCATACAACGCAAATAACTACGCCACCATCCACGGCACTCTGACAGCCACAGCAGAAGTAGCCGGTGGTGTTGCTGGGTTGAGTGGGTGGAATACTGTGAATTACCTATCGCGACCATTTAACTCAGCACTACAAGTGTCCACTGGCGACATATTGGTTCCGTTCGCGTTCAAATGCACTGGCAACAGTGCAGTGGAAACACTGTTTTCTCGCGGCGACACAGGCATGTCATCTGCCAGATTGGAAATATTCTTGCAGGCTGATGGCACTGTCCGGGCGTCAATAAATGGCACGGCGGTTTTGACCAGTGCGTCTGTTTATGATGATTCTCTTGTCCATACTGGGTTGTTTTACCGCCAAGCTGGTGTTGCATATCTTGAGGTTGACGGCCAGATTGTTGCCTCTGCTGCCAACACAACAGACCTCGATAATGGTACAGCCATTGTCACTGTCGGTGTCCGGCCAGACACAACACTGCCAGCCAGCACCAGCACAATCTGGTTCGTGGGAGCCTCAGCAACAAGCCCTTCACCCGTTGAAGCTGCACTTATGCATTCCCACATGCGCAACCTGATCCTCAACAAAGCGAATCTGGACGAGATACCTTCAGCACTGGCCTATAGCCCTCTAACTAAAGCCGTTGAAATGGTCGGTGCTACTAAGCGTCAAACCTTGATCGACGGTGCTATCACTTCCAGCCTAGCTCACGGTCAAGGAACAACACCTGCGGTTGGTACTGGTAGCCGTGGTGAGATTGCAATCGGTGGCACAACGGGTGTCACCATTTCGGCCCGTGAGCGCAACTTACGCGAGTACGAAGCGCGTCTGACCAAGGAGCGATTCACAGTCCTGTACGCAGGTAATGCCACTGGTTCCCGCGATTTATTCCCGCTGCCTACAAGTGCTGCTGAAATGGCCGTGACCATTGACGCCAAACCAGTGCGCGTAAGTAATGCCGGGGTGGTACAGACAGAGGGTGCTGCTGATGACTACACAATAAAGGATTATGGATTAGGTCGGTATGTTGTGCAGTTTGCAGTGGATCCGGCTGATGGCAATGATGTTCTCATTGAATTTGAGCGTGAGGTGTATAAATGATTACGTTTGCAGAAAGCCATGTTGATCTGATGGGCAGTATCACGTTCAGCAATGCTCAACTGACAAGACGCTGGGATCAGGAGCTTGGTAAAAAGTGGCGGCCTGAAGTACAGGACAATCTGCGCGACTTCAATCAACTCAAAGCCAGTCTCGATCCTGAGACATTCCCGTCCTATGCCTATAACGATGCGCTGCTGACTGAGTTCATTACTGACAAACAGACCTGCTATACACGCATGATGGTTGACCTTGGCAAGAATCAACTGCTGATTGCAACACTGGCACATGAGGCTGCTGTCAATCGCAAAGCAGAGCTTGAATTACTCATCAATGGCCGTGCCGCCGTGGCCGAAGTGCTGGATGAATTCGACCAAGTAGTGACGCCAGCCGTTGAAGCTGTTGAGCCATTGGCCGCAACCATCGAAGGTGACGACAATCCAGCCTATGCGCAGGCCGTGGCTGATCTTGCTGCTGCCGATGCGGTGATTGCCGGCGCGAGTGCTGAATTGATCGCGCTCGCGACTTCGAGATATTTTTAGAGTTTGTGAGACTGTCGTCCGTTTCTGCTAACACAATTACGTTTCATAACGCGCAATTCTGAAAAAATGCTATTTATCGCGTTTTAATGTCTGCATTATCGCGCGCGGCATCAACAGGACATTGAGCGGCGGACGTTCGCTGTTGTCGACCAGAAACTGATATCGGTTGTTTTGCAGCACAATCTCGCCGTCCTGCTCGTCTACCCGCAATTCATAGAGGATAGGCTCTTTGCGATCGGGGCTGATTTCAAGCTCAATTCGGCGCCCGCCTTCATTGCCAAGTGTCACCAGCCGTGATGCCACTTCGGTTTCGCCATCCATCACGCGAAGGTTCAATTGCCGACCACTGTAGCCCTGTTGGTTAAGGTCAACCTGAACGTCAAACACGCTGTTATCCAGAATGGTCTGCGAGGCGGATACGTTGCTGATGCCTACATCACGCGGAATCTGCTCTTGCCCAACACCCACGGTAAACACAGGAATCTGGCGGGCCGCAAAATCTCTGGCACTCAACAAAGGATCCGTATCGGCATTATCAGCACCATCGCTGATCATCACCACAGCACTCAAAGGCAGACCACCGAGTTGTTCTGCCACCTGGCGCATGGCTTGTTCCAGACTGGAACTGTTGCCCTGAGCAGTGAGGTCCGACGCATCACTGACGCGTCGCAAGGACTGGTTAAACGCAAAGGTACGCACCTGATAACGATCGGCCAGTCCAGCAACAATACCGTTTTCACCATACAAGGCATCGGTGACGGCCTGTTGGCGGGATTCAAAACCTGCGGCATCGGCAATTTGCATACTGGCAGAATCGTCAACCAATACCGCAAGATAGGTTTCCTGAGGATTGACTTCAAAGGTTGTGATTATCGGGCGCATCAGCAACAACAGCAGCAGCATCAATACGGCTGAGCGCAGTCCAATCAACAGATTTTTCCAGCGGCGTGTAATCGGTCTTGTGGTGCGTCGATACAAGAACCACACAACCGCGGGAATCATCAAAAACAGTATCAAGGAAATTAATGGATGCGGCCCATAAGCGAAGTCAAACCGACCATCACGAATAGCGTCTAAAACATATGCATCCAGAAAAAAACTCATTGTTTATCTACTGACTCTCTTTTCTACTACATCGGGTTGTTGCTATTGAGCAGGAGCTGCCTGTGTCTGTGCGCCGGTTTCCGATAACGCTCGGTAGTAGGATTCAACCAACTGCCGGTATTGATCAGGAATATCCTCTTCAGAAACACTGAACAGTCGCTTGCTGATTTGTGCGAGTTCTGCACGTGCGCGCAGGTCACTTTCCAGTTCAATCAGCGGCTGTAACAAACCTCGCAGCAGCTCAGGCTGATTCATGAACTGTTCCAGAGACTGCCGGGTAATTTCACTGCTGATCGAACGGGCATTGCCCCACAACGCCGCCTCACCAGGTGCCGGAATTCCGCCAAGACCCGTGCGCTGCTGCGGATCGTTGGACCCACCAGCCAGCTGACCACCACCCTGTTGTTGCCCCTGTTGCCCCTGTTGCCCCTGTTGCCC
>JAUSPW010000125.1 GCA_030652635.1 Pseudohongiella sp.
GATACCAAATTTGAATTTGGTTATGTGCGCGACCAGCAGGGTGTGGAAAAACTGATTTATATGGACGAAGTGGGTACGCCCGATTCCTCGCGTATTTGGGATGGTGCAGCTTACCGTCAAGGCAATATTGTTGAACAATCCAAAGAAGCTTTCCGGCAGTTCTTACTGAATCACTTCCCGGACCCGGATATCCTGCTGAATAAGGATCGAATGCCTGAACGTATTGCGCTGGCGCGCGATAATGCCTTGCCGTTGCATGCGATGATGCAGGTCTCTGAAACCTATCTGGGTATGGCTGAGAAAATTACTGGGCAACACATTTATCTGCCGGAAAATCCCAAAGCCGAGATTGTAGAGATTCTGCGTTCGCGATATGGTCTCATCGACGGATAACACGCTCATTAACGACACGCAGGACGGAGAAAACTTGAGCAAGCGCGCGACAGAGATTGCAGACGAAATTCGCAGGCTGGAGCGGGATTTGCGACAGGAAATTCAGCGTATTCGAATTGATAGTTTTGAAATTCGTGAAAAAACTATCCAGTTCAAAGAAGAGGTTTTATTACATCATCGCAAACAAGTATTAAGTCTGTTTACGTATATTCGCCGTGCAAAACTCAAACATATCATAAGCTTGCCCATCATATGGCTGTGTCTTTTACCCGCTGTACTGATGGATGTGGTGGTGTGTTTTTATCAGTTTACCTGCTTTCCCCTGTATGGAATTCCCAAAGTCAGGCGCGCTGATCATGTCATTTTTGACCGTCGTCATTTGCGCTACCTGAACGTGATTGAAAAACTTAACTGCCTGTATTGCAGTTACTTTAATGGCGTTGTGTCATTTGCCAGCGAGGTGGGTGCCCGCACAGAACAATATTGGTGCCCCATTAAACATGCGGCGCAATTAAAAAGTATTCATAGCCGTTACCATACCTTTGTAGACTTTGGTGACAGTGATCAATATCGCGCGAAGTTGCCGGATATCCGCAAAAATTTCAGTGATATCAAAGACTAATAAACATGCTGACAGGAGTCCCGTAACAGCAATATGAAAACACCATCCCGTTTGCAGCCACTGGAAGATGATGGCCTGATCGACGAAGTCATCAGCCAGTTGATGAGTGGCAAAGAGGCACAGGTTTATATCGTGCGTTGTGGCGACAAACTGCGCTGCGCCAAAATTTACAAAGAAGCCAACAAGCGTAGTTTTAAACAGGCAGCTACCTATCAGGAAGGCCGGCAGGTGCGTAACAGCCGTGATGCTCGTGCCATGGGCAAAAAAAGTCGCTACGGTCAGCGCGGTCATGAAGAAGCCTGGTTGAATGCAGAAGTGGATGCCCTGCGCCGCCTGCACAATGCAGGTGTGCGTGTGCCACAGACACATGGGTTTGTGGATGGTGTGTTGCTGATGGACATGATCACGGACGCTGACGGTGATGTAGCGCCGCGTCTGAATGATGTGCAAATGTCCGCTGAGGATGCTGTACGTTTCCACGCCAGTGTCATGCAGGACGTTGTCAAAATGTTGTGCGCCGGATTGATTCACGGTGATTTGTCAGAGTTCAACGTGTTAATGGCCGCTGACGGTCCGGTGATTATCGATCTGCCGCAGGCGGTGAACGCTGCCGGTAACAACAGCGCAGCAGCGATGTTGATTCGGGATGTGGAAAACATGACACGGTACTTTGGTCGATTTGCGCCGGAGTTACGTGGCACGTTTTATGGTCCGGAAATCTGGGATCTGTACCAGCGTGGTGCCCTGCGCCCGGGTGTGGCCTTGACCGGCAAATTTGAGCGTCGTGCCGAAAACGCCAATATCGATGAAATTATGGCAGTCATCGAAGACGCGCGCGCAGAAGCTGAAGAAGCCGAGCAACGTCGACTGGCTGCCGAAAATCCGGATGATTAAAATCCGTTAAGGATTTAACCCTTGTGACACTTCGCTACCGCGATATTTTGCAAAAGGCGTGGCCAGTTGTGCTGGCCAACGCCTCTGTCCCCCTGCTCGGCCTTTCTGATACCGCAGTGATCGGCAATCTGGGAACGCTCAGCGACCTGGGTGCAATTGCTTTTGGATCAGTCATTTTCAGTTTTGTGTACTGGGGTTTTGGCTTTTTGCGCATGGGCACCACAGGCTTTGTGGCACAGGCCGTGGGTGCGCGCGATGAAACTGAAGTGCGTGCGGCATTTATGCGCGCGTTGATCATGGCGGTGTTGATCGGTGTGCTGCTGATTCTGATTCAGTCCGCCATCGCCCGTGTGTCGCTGAGTTTGTTACAAGGCAGCGATGCTGTTGAAACCATCACCCGTGATTACATTGCCACGCGCATCTGGGGTGCACCGGCTGCCTTGGTGTTGTTTGCCATCAGTGGTTGTTTGATTGGCTTGGGCATGAACAAAACCCTGCTGATGGTGCAGCTGGTGTTAAATGGTTTAAACATCGTGCTCGATATTCTGTTTGCGGGTGTCTGGGGCATGGGCGCGCATGGAATCGCTTTGGGCACCGCTGTCGCCGAGTGGACGACGGTGTTATTTGGACTGTGGTTGCTTTATCGTGCGCTGTCACAGCGCCTGAAAGCTTCTGCAGCAACAAACGAGGTGTTGTTTATCCCTGTGGCACGCCTGCGAGATAAAACACGCTGGCGCCAGACGCTGACCGCCAATGGCGACATCATGATCCGTACCTTACTGCTGGTGGCCAGTTTTGCCTGGTTTGTCCGGCAGAGTGCTCAATTTGGTGATGATGTGCTCGCGGCCAATCATATCCTGCTGCAGCTGATTTCATTTTCCGCGTTCTTTCTGGATGCGTTTGCGTATGTCGCAGAAGCACTGGTGGGTGAAGCCGCTGGTGGAAAGGATGTGGCTGCCTTTGACGCCGCGGTACGCAAAACCACTGAGCTTTCCAGTGTGTGTGCGCTTGGGCTGGCAGCAGTGATTGTGTTTGCCGGTAACAGCCTTGTGCCGCTGATCAGTCAACATGAATCAGTCATCGCTGCTGCGGCAACGTCCTTGCCGTTTGCTGCAATGTACGTGGCGCTGGCCTTTGCGGCATTTCAGCTTGACGGCATTTTTATTGGCACCACCCGTACCCGGGAGATGCGCAATGCCTCTGTAG
The DNA here is from genome assembly GCA_030652635.1 of Pseudohongiella sp. GTDB lineage: Bacteria > Pseudomonadota > Gammaproteobacteria > Pseudomonadales > Pseudohongiellaceae > Pseudohongiella. The sequence goes on from JAUSPW010000125.1 coordinate 3,116, forward strand.
TGTCAGCGCTGGTGTTTTTTATGCTGAGCCTGGTGCTGATGCTGCAATGGCAACTGGCAGGATTGTGGCTGGCATTTATTGGTTTTGTGATTTTGCGTGCGATCTGCCTGGTTTGGTATTTTCCGGCGCTGCGGCGCAGCATTGCACTTGCATAACGCTGTTGAACACTACTTGCCTGGGTTAAACCACGCCAGTTCGGTCTGCAGCTTGACGACTTTACCCACAATAATGATTGCCGGCGCTTTGATATCCGCTTGTTTGACGCTGTCAGCAATGGATGCGAGTGTGCCGGTCACCACGCGTTGTCTGGGTGTAGTGCCCTGCTCCACCACGGCAACTGGCATACTTGCGCTCATGCCGTGTTTTTGCAGTTGCTCACAGATCACCGCTAAGGTAATCAGACCCATATAAATCACCAGTGTCTGATCCTCTTTGACCAAGATTGGCCAGTCCAGATCAGGCAAATCATTTTTCATATGGCCGGTGACAAAACGCACCGACTGCGAGTAATCCCGATGTGTGAGCGGAATGCCGGCATAACAGGCACAACCTGATGCAGCGGTGATACCTGGTACGACCTGAAATGGAATGCCAGCGGCTGCCAGCCTGTCGATTTCTTCGCCACCGCGACCGAAAATAAACGGATCACCGCCTTTAAGTCTTAGTACTTTGCGGCCTTCCTGTGCCAGACGCACCAGCATATCGTTGATTTCTTCCTGCGGAACAGGATGATGTTTGGCTTCTTTGCCAACAAAAATGCGCTCAGCATCGGGGCGCACTTTACTCATGATCTCATCGGATACCAGGCGATCAAACAGCACCACATCAGCGGCATACATCAGGCGCAGTGCTTTAAGTGTCAGCAGATCCGGATCGCCGGGGCCAGCACCCACCAGATACACTTCACCCTGCACAGGCGCTTGCTCTGATTCAGTCAGCGCTTTTTCAAACAGAACCATGGCATCCTGTTCGCGGCCGTTAAGCACCATTTCAGGCATGGGGCCGGACAAGAGTTTTTCCCAGAAGCGGGTGCGATGACTGAAACTTTTTACACTGTTTTTGACGCGATCACGCAGACTGCCCAATAAACTGGCGAGTCGCCCATAAGCCGCTGGCAACAGAATTTCGATTTTTTCTTTGAGCTGGCGCGTCAGCACCGGTGAGCTACCGCCTGTAGAGATGGCAATCACCACCGGAGAGCGGTCCACAATCGCCGGCACAATAAAACTGCACAGCTCAGTCTGGTCGACCACATTGACGGGGATTTGTTGTGCTTTGGCGAGCGCGGATACATGGCGGTTGACGGCATCGTTGTCGGTCGCGGCTATCACCAGTACGGCACTATTTATGTCGGTATCTTCAAAAGCACGCTGGTGAATTTCGCCGCCGTGCTCGTTGATGATGGCCTGCACTTCATCCCTGATCAGTGGCGCCACCACCACAATGTACGCACCGGTACGAGCCAATAGCGCCGCTTTACGGCTGGCTACTTCACCTGCACCCACCAGCACACAACGCTGGCCGCGCACATTCATAAAGATTGGTAAATAATCCATTTTATTCAATCTCTTACAAAGCGTCTTTAAATGGCTTTATAACTGAGTGATGCCGCCCATATACGGCACAAGCGCTGCCGGTATCTGCACAGAACCATCTTCTTGCTGGTAGTTCTCAAGGATAGCGACCAGCGTGCGGCCGATGGCCAGTCCTGACCCGTTTAAGGTGTGCAGCAGTTCGGGCTTGCCGGTTTCCGGGTTACGCCAGCGCGCCTGCATCCGACGCGCCTGATAGTCTTCAAAGTTGCTACAGGAAGAAATCTCGCGATAACAGTCTTGTGACGGCAGCCAGACCTCCAGGTCGATAGTGCGTGCAGCCCCTGCTCCCATATCTCCACCACACAATTGCATGGCGCGGTAGGGCAGCTCGAGCAATTGCAGAATACGCTCTGCGTGCCCGGTCAGCGTTTCAAGCGCGGCATTGGAATCCTGTGGGCGCACCATTTGTACCAGTTCTACTTTCTCAAACTGATGTTGACGGATCATGCCGCGGGTATCACGGCCATAACTGCCGGCTTCGCTGCGGAAACACGGTGTATGGCACACATATTTCAGTGGCAGCTTTTCTGCCGGTACAATCTCGTCGCGTACCAGATTGGTGACCGGCACTTCGGCGGTAGGGATCAGGAAGTATTCCTGTTCACCTTGCAGACGGAACAGGTCCTCTGCAAATTTTGGCAGCTGACCAGTGCCCATCAATGAGTCGCTGTTGACCAGAAACGGCACATAGGCTTCTTCGTAGCCATGCTGCAGTGTGTGTTGGTCCAGCATAAACTGAATCAAGGACCGGTGCAGTCGTGCAACACTACCACGCAGTACCACAAACCGTGAGCCGGTGAGTTTAGTGGCCGCAGCAAAGTCCATGGCCAGACCATTCTGGGTCTGAAATTCACCCAGCGTCACATGATCTTTTGGCGTAAAGCTGAAGGTTTTGGGTGTGCCCCAGCGGTGCATTTCGACGTTATGCTTTTCGTCTTTGCCGGCAGGCACGATGTCCTGCGGCAGATTCGGCAGCATGATCCAGGCGCTGTTAAACGCGTCCTGCACCTGCGTCAGTGACGCTTTGGCGGCATCCAGTCGGTCACCCAGATCATTCACTTCTGCCAGCAGTGGTGCCACATCTTGTCCGGCTGCTTTGGCCTGACCTATGGATTTGGCGCGCAGGTTGCGCTCGTTCTGCAGTTTTTCAGTTTCCTGCTGCAGACTTTTGCGCTGGTTATCCAGTTCAATAAAAGTATTCAGATCTAGTGTGACGCCGCGCTTGGCCAGCGCATTCACCAGTCGCTCGGGGTCAGCGCGTAAGAGTCTGGGGTCCAGCATAAAAGATTTTCCTTGAGAATGACCCGTGGCATTTATCTTTTAACGGGTAGGCTAAAGTCAGGTGGCGGATTTTACGCCAGAGCGCGCGTCAGTGCCATGCCAAGCCACGTTGCCAGTAGACAAAACACCACACTGCTCAGCGTGTACAGGAGAGCTTGCAAGATTAGTCCGCGCTCAACCAGTAATAAAGTATCCAGCGAGTAGGTAGAAAAGGTCGTAAATGCACCTAAGAACCCTACCATTAACAGCGCTCTGAGCTCGGTATTGACCGGTAATCGTTCCACCAGCAGCACATACAGGATACCAATCAGCAATGAGCCGCTGACGTTGACCACCCAGGTGCCAACGGGCAATCCGCTAAATACTCCGCTGCTGGTGTTATTCCAGGCATGCACAACATTCACAGAGGCATGACGTGCCAACGCACCGGCGGCGCCACCGGCAGCGATGGCAGCAATAGACCATGCAGACATGCTAGTTCTCCTCATCCGTGATGCGGGTTTTGCGGTTATCGTCAGCATAGCGCTTCAGTGCGCTCAATCTGTCCTGTTCACGCAACCACTGCAATTTTTCACCAATTTTGATTTCCAGACCATTTTTGACCGGGAAATAATACTGCGTGTCTTTGATTTCAGGCGGAAAATAATTTTCACCCGCTGCATACGCACCGGGCTCATCATGGGCATAACGATACTCAGCACCATGCCCAAGTTCTTTGTTTAGGCGCGTGGGCGCATTGCGTAAGTGCACGGGCACGTCATATCCGGGTTGTTTGCTGATGTCGGCTCTGACTTGATTGAAAGCCATATACACTGCATTACTTTTTGGCGCGCAGGCCAGATACAACACCGCCTGTGCCAGTGTCAACTCGCCTTCGGGTTTGCCAAGTCGCGTGAGGGCATCCCAGGCTGACATGCAGATTTGTAGGGCGCGCGGATCGGCATTGCCAATATCTTCGCTGGCCATTCGCACCAATCGGCGCGCAACGTACAAAGGATCACATCCGCCATCCAGCATCCGCATCATCCAGTACAGGGCGGCATCCGGTGATGAGCCGCGCACCGCTTTGTGCAGCGCTGAAATCTGTTCATAAAACAAATCTCCGCCTTTATCAAAGCGGCGCACACTGCCCTGCAAAGCCTGGTCAAGAACATCAGCGCTGATTTCGTCTGTGTCATTCACCAGATCGCCGGCGATTTCCAGCAGGTTGAGCGCCTTGCGGGCATCGCCGTCAGCGGCTGCTGCCAGTCTTTGCAGATTGGCGCTCTCTATATGCAGTGCACGTTGACCCAAACCGCGCTGACTGTCCTGTAAGGCCTGCTGCATCAGTTGCACAATCTCGGCATCACTCAGACTGTGCAGGACATAAACACGTGCGCGCGACAACAAGGCGTTGTTGAGCTCAAAGGACGGGTTTTCAGTGGTGGCACCAATAAACACAATGGTGCCCTCCTCGATATGCG
>JAUSPW010000155.1 GCA_030652635.1 Pseudohongiella sp.
GATTGCGAACTGAATTGGTGAACGCTCTTGCCGCAAAAGGTATAGACCGGGACTTCAGTTTTATTCAGCGCGAAAAAGGTATGTTTTCATTTCTAGGGCTGAGTGTTGACCAGGTTCATAACCTGATCAACAACTACAGCATTTATCTGGTCGACTCCAGCCGCATCAATATCGCCGGCATCAACCACAGTAATCTGGATTATCTGGCGGAAAGCATCAAACAAGTGCTGACCGCCTAGATTTTATACCCGGACGGTCAACACATCACAGCCAATGCCGTGCAATACGGCGTTGGCGGTTGAGCCCAGCACCGCGCGGATAGGATTGTGCCCGTGACTACCTATCACCAGCAGATCCACAGAAGACTCAGCAACCAGTTTTTTGATTTCGGTTGCCGGTTTGCCCGCCAAAAAATGTACATGGGACGCAGGTATACCATGTTCGACCAAGGATGATCGGGCGCTGTCAGCAACCCGTGCCTGATGCTCTTTTTGTACTTTCTCAAAATCAGCCATATTCAGCTCAAATGAGTAACTCCCCAGCAGTGGCTCAAATACCAAAACAGCGCTCAACTCAGCATTATTGGCAGCAGCAATTTCTACTGCTTTGTTAACGATGGTGTCAGACTCGTCTGATCCATCAATAGCAACCAGAACCTTTTTATAGTTAGACATACTGTGACACTCCCTTCATTGAATATGAATACGCATTAATACCATCAGCGTTGCCTGAATCATAGTTAAAATATTGAGTTCGATCAATGAAGCATCTTCAGCACGGCCGTTCAGGGCTAACTATTTGACGCAGGTCAAAATTTATCGGGCATTTGTGCAGGATTATGCCCTCGTGGGTGCGGTACCGGACCAACTGCCAGGGACCATAAACCTGCCTCAAACTTCATCTGAAATACTGGAGACTGATAATGGAAGATAAAATGGTCGCACGTAATATCGCGGTAACCGTTGGCGTCATCATGCTGGTTGCTTTGGGTCTGGTTACTTTGTCCACCATCATTGGCAATAGCTTCTGATCGGATCATCTGGCCAAATTGCCGGGGCTTAACGCCGCCCCGGCAGGACTGCTTTGAGCTGCGCAGCCAATTTTCGCAAGGCTGCCTCGGTGCTCGGCCAATCAATACATGCATCTGTGATGGAAACACCGTAGCGGATTTCTTCCGGATCATCTGGAATGGGTTGGTTGCCCGCACAAATGTTGCTTTCCACCATGACCCCCATGATCGATTTGTTGCCTGCAATTATCTGCTGAGCCACGTCCTCCAGCACTTCAAGCTGCAACTCATACTGCTTGCGCGAGTTGCCATGGCTGCAATCCACCAGAATATTTTCGGGCAAGGCGGCTTTGCGCAATTCTTCTTCACACGCTGCGACAAAGGGTGCCTGATAGTTAGGTTCCTTTCCGCCGCGCAGAATGACGTGGCAATGCGGATTACCTGAGGTGCGGAACGCCGCAACACGGCCCTGCTCCGTGACACTGATAAACGTATTGACCGCACTCGCTGATCGAATGGCATTAACAGCAACCGACAAACTGCCGTCGACATTGTTTTTAAATCCGACCGCTGAAGAAATTCCGCTCGACAATTTCCTGTGAGTCGGCGATTCCGTTGTGCGCGCGCCAATTGCTGTCCAGCTCACCAGATCTTGCAGATACTGCGGCGAAATCAGATCCAACGCTTCTACAGCAATTGGAATTCCCAGCGCATTGATATCCAGCATCAACTGTCTGCCAATGCGCAGACCGTGCTCGATGC
>JAUSPW010000170.1 GCA_030652635.1 Pseudohongiella sp.
GTCAAACTCACAACCCCGTGTCGATTTGATGGTACAAGCTCAGCACCGGCTCTTGACCTTGATGTCAGTATGAGACGATCAAGCCCTTTGATCTTTGGAGGCTTATACAGCGTCGTCATTGGGCCCAGACTGGAGATATACATCCCCAATAACTCCCAATTACCAAGATGTGGTGCGGCTATTATTATCCCTCTCCCAGATAATTGCGCTGATTTGACTAGTTCAAGTCCTTGAACATCTTTCACCTGGCTGAGTGCATCCTCGATACTCCCGTACCATATGCGTCCCAATTCAAAAGCCGCTTTGAATGTTTCTTGAATACTGTGTAGTGCCAGATTACGTCTTTCAGACTCGGATAGGGACGGGAAGACCAGCTTAAGGTTAATCAATGTAATGCGACGGGTTTCCGTGGGTAAGGCAAACACCAGACGCGCCATTAAATCTGCAAACTTGTGCAGTAATCTCAAGGGAACCCAGGACATCATCCTCAAAATACTTGCTATAAAAAACGTTTTTAAGGTGTCTATCATGCGTTCTCTCAGACTGTTTTCAACTGTATCGGGTCATTCTAGCGCAGTGGATATTAACAGCCTAATCCCGCATAATTGCGCCTTTTCGACTGTTTATGCCAATCATGCGCATAATATTGAGGTGAGTCTTGGCATTGCAAACACCTGCGGCTGTTGATGTAAAAACATTTCAAGGTCTTATTCTAGCTCTACAAAGTTTCTGGGCGAAGCAGGGCTGTGTGGTACTACAACCGCTGGATCTGGAAGTTGGGGCAGGGACATTTCATCCAGCGACATTCCTGCGCGCAATTGGCCCGGAGAGCTGGCGAACCGCTTATGTTCAACCCAGCAGACGACCCACTGACGGTCGGTATGGCGAAAACCCAAATCGCCTCCAACACTATTACCAATTTCAAGTGCTTCTGAAACCTTCGCCTCCTGATATACAAGATCTTTATATCGAATCGTTGCGGCACCTGGGTATTGATCCTCAGGTTCACGATATTCGATTTGTTGAGGACAATTGGGAATCCCCTACTCTCGGTGCCTGGGGCCTGGGATGGGGGGTTTGGCTCAACGGCATGGAAGTAACGCAATTTACTTATTTTCAACAGGTCGGGGGTCTTGAGTGCTTTCCGGTGAGTGGTGAGATCACTTACGGTTTGGAGCGCATTGCGATGTATCTCCAAGGCGTCGATAGTTTGTATGACCTTGTATGGGCTGAAGGCCCGGATGGTGTAGTGACATATGGAGATGTGTTTCATCAGAACGAAGTTGAAATGTCGGCTTACAATTTTGAGCATGCAAATGTTGAAGCCTTGTTCCGAAATTTTGATGATTGTGAGATGCAATGTACCCAGCTGATAAATTTGGGTCTAGCGCTACCCGCATATGAACAGGTATTAAAAGCGTCGCACTTTTTTAATCTACTCGATGCACGTCAAGCTATATCTGTTACTGAGCGACAGCGGTTTATTCTTCGGGTCAGGGCATTGTCAAGACAAGTCGCAGAGGCTTACTACGAAAGCAGACGCAAATTGGGCTTCCCGCTGGCACCCGAAGCAATGCGTCTGGCAGCATTAAATCCTTAATTATCAAAGCAGGCGGCAAGTACCGTTAATACCATGAGCGTAAAAGATTTTTTAGTTGAAGTAGGCTGTGCCGAGCTTCCTCCCAAAGCATTAAAGGGGCTTTCCGACGCCTTTATTGCTGGTCTGATTTCGGGTTTGAACGCAGCAGGTCTTTCTTTCAAAGACGTCAAAGCTTTTACCAGCCCAAGACGGCTTGCCGCAAGAGTAGAAGGGCTCGCAATCTCTCAAGCAGACAGCAACATTGAGCGAACCGGTCCGGCTGTTTCGGCCGCATTTGACAAAGATGGGCGCCCGACGCCCGCTGCGCTTGGATTTGCACGTTCTTGTGGCGTAGAACTTTCATCAATTGAGCACGACCAAAAGGATGGTACCGAAAAATTAGTCTTTCGTGCCGTCAAGAAAGGTGAGGAAACCAGCACGTTGTTGCCTGGTATCGTTATGAGCTCGCTTCAGAAGTTGCCCATTCCTCGAAAAATGCGCTGGGGTAGTACGCGCGATGAATTCGTTCGCCCTGTTTACTGGCTCGTCATGTTGTTTGGAGAGACTGTTCTGGAAACAGAACTTTTTGGCATTCGCAGCGGTCGTGTAACAAGGGGTCATCGTTTTCAGTGTGAGACTCCAATATCAATTTCTCATCCTTCGGAATACGAATCCCTGCTTCTGAATACTGGATTTGTCATCGCAGATTATGAACAGAGAAAAGCCCGGGTCCGAGAGCTGATCCTCGAGCAAGGCGCAAAAATTCAAGCGCTGGTTCATATTGATGAAGATCTATTGGAAGAAGTGACCAGTATGGTTGAGTGGCCAGTAGCCTTGACTGGCAAATTTGACGAGCACTTTCTGGCGGTGCCTGCTGAAGCCTTGATTTCCTCGATGAAAAATCATCAAAAGACATTTTATGTCACTGATAATAAAGGAAAAATGCTTCCAAACTTCATCGCTGTTGCTAATGTTGAGAGTAAAGACCCCGCTCAGGTAATTGCCGGAAATGAGCGCGTGATCAGACCCAGATTGGCAGATGCAGCATTCTTTTTTAATTCAGACAGAAAGACTTCACTTGCTTCACGATTGCCGTTACTGGGCAACATTGTTTTCCAACAACAACTCGGAACTGTTGAGCAAAAGTCTCGTCGCGTCGCAGAGTTGAGCGCTTTTATTGCAGAATGTTGTGGCGGTGATGTCGACGTCAGTAAGCGTGCGGCGCTCCTCGCAAAATGTGACCTATTGACCAACATGGTCTCAGAGTTCCCTGAGCTACAGGGAATCATGGGTAGCTATTATGCTCGTCATGATGGCGAAACGGAGGCTGTTTCTCTGGCTATTACCGAGCAATATTTACCAAAATTTGCGGGTGACTCACTACCGTCAAGTTTAGCTGGCGCAACCCTGGCGGTGGCTGAAAAGATAGACACCATTTGCGGGCTTTTTGCGATAGGCCAGCCTCCAACCGGATCAAAGGATCCTTTTGCGCTGCGCAGGGCCGCTCTGGGCGTGCTACGGATACTGGTAGAGAAATCTATAAATCTCGATTTGTCATCTGCAATCAATAGTTCTTTAAGACTGTATGAGCAGCAAGGTGTAGTAGTAGCCTCTAATACCCAGGCAGATGTTCTTGGTTTTATGTTGGAGCGGTTCCGCGCATGGTATCTGGGAGAAGGTATTAAAGCAGAGGTCTTCCAATCAGTTATGGAGCTCAAACCTACCAAGCCGTTGGATTTTGCAAATAGGGTATCTGCCGTCAATCGCTTCAGTCAGTTGTCAGAAAGCGCTTCACTTTCTGCCGCCAACAAGCGGGTATCAAATATTCTAAATAAGCACCTGGGTGTCATACCCGATACTTTTGATGTCAGTATTCTGGTTGAGCCCTCTGAAAAGGTACTCGCAGAAAAAATCGTTCAACTGAGTGCTGAAGTAGGGCCCTTATTCGACAACGCTGATTATGCAACTGGATTAGAAAGGTTGTCCGTTCTCAGGCCTGTTGTAGATGATTTTTTCGAGAATGTACTTGTTATGGTTGATGATGCAAAACTCAGGGACAATCGATTGGCACTGCTCAATCAACTCCGGCTACTGTTTTTGAGAGTAGCTGATATTTCTTGTTTGCATACAAACTGATGTCAAAGATTGTAGTTTTAGACAGAGATGGCGTCATCAATGAGGATTCGGACTCATTCATAAAAACCGTAGAAGAGTGTCATCTCATCCCGGGTACTGTGGAAGCCATATCACGCCTGACCCGTGGTGGTTACAAGGTTTTTATTGCTAGTAATCAGTCTGGAATTGCTCGAGGTCTGTTAGATGAAATTGATTTGGCAAATATACATCAGTTTCTGATTTCTAACATTGAAGAGGGCGGTGGGTTTATTGAGGGCATCGTTTATTGTCCGCATGGACCGAGCGACAATTGCGACTGCAGGAAACCAAAACCTGGTTTGTTACAAAAAATAGCGACTGAGTTTGAGGTTAATTTAGAGAGAGCACCATACGTGGGTGATAGCTTACGAGATCTTATTGCGGCTCAAACTGCTGGGTGCGAGCCTGTACTTGTGTTAACTGGCAAAGGACAGATTACATTATCAAATGGCTTGCCAACAGAGCTGCGCAATACGCGTGTTTACCCGGATCTGGCTGCATTTGTTGATGCCCAATTGAAGACTGGTGCAGCATAATGATAAAGGCGCGATCTGTATTATTTTCAATTGGATATGCTTTGCTCACCTTTGTCATTTCCGTCTCTGTTATTCTAGTTTTTTGGTTGCTTCCTCCTCTCAAAAGATTTTACCTATACTCAGTGTGGTGCAACCTCGTGTTGTGGTGGTTAAGAATAACCTGTGGTGTTAGCTATCGAGTTGAAGGATTGGAAAATATTCCTGCTTATCCCGTAGTGGTAATGAGCAATCATCAAAGTGCGTGGGAAACCATTTTCCTTTATCAGCTCTTTACCCCTGCATGTCCAATATTGAAAAAAGAGTTATTGGACATCCCTTTTTGGGGATGGGCTATGAGACTGCAGAACCCCATAGCGATAGACAGAAGCAAGCCAAGAGAAGCTGGCAGATCACTTCTTACACAGGGTGCTCAACGTATCAAACAGGGCTTGTCGATTTTGGTTTTCCCTGAGGGGACCAGAGCGGCGGCAGGAACTCTGGGTAAATTTTCTAGAGGAGGTGCTCAACTCGCAGTTGCGACATCAACGCCGGCATTGCCCGTGTTGCACAATGCTGGTCTGTTTTGGCCTGCAGGTACACAACTAAAAACGCCAGGGACCATACTAGTTGTAATAGGCAAACCGCTGCACCCTGACGGAAAGTCTGCAAAGGAGTTAGCTGCGGAATTTGAAGAGTGGGTTGCGGCAAACAAACACTTTGTCGGTATTGCTTAGTTGCTTTCTACCGCTAACGGGTAAACCACAAAGGCTTATGTTTGTGGCTTACCAGTTAATCTAGTATCAATCAGATATCCAGATTTTGGACAGCAAGCGCGTTTGACTCGATAAACTCTCGTCGCGGGTCAACTTGATCACCCATCAGGGTTGTAAATAACTGGTCTGCACCAATTGCATCTTCGATTGTTACCTGCAGCATTCTACGGCCCTCTGGATCCATTGTCGTTTCCCAAAGCTGCTCAGGATTCATCTCTCCCAGTCCTTTGTAACGTTGCAGATAATGCCCTTTCATTGCATCTTCAGTCAGCCATTCAAGGGCCTGGCTGAAGCTGTTGGTTTCTTGTATTTTTTCTCCACGTTTGACAAAAGCACCTGGCTCGATAAGACCCTGTAGCATTTCACCGAGTTTAATGAGCGCCCTGTATTCCCCGGAGTTAAAAAAGTCTTTATTGAATTTAAATTCTCTGTTTAAACCGTGTAATGCATGCGTCACGATGGGCAAGAATATATTACGCTCAGGATCTTTGTAACTACCCAAAACATAAGCAGGTGCTGATTTCGGATGCTGCCTGACTAATTCGTCAGAGAGCGTACTTACCCAACTATTGGTATTTTCCTCAGTGAAATCATCGCGTATCGGCGTAACAAAAATCATCGCCTCAAGAATCTCTGATGGATACAGTCGTTGCAGCCTTTTTATCATTGCATAGGTGCTGTTGTACTGTCTCACCATGGCTTCTAATGTCTCACCCGTGATAGCAGGCGCTTCGGCATTTACATGTAAACTAGATCCGTCGAGCGCGACTTGCGTCTGGTACTTGGCTAATTCATCGTCGTCTTTCAAATACTGTTCGTTTTTGCCTTTTCTAATTTTATAAAGCGGCGGCTGAGCTATGTATATATATCCTCTTTCTACCAACTCACGCATTTGTCTGAAGAAGAAAGTTAAAAGCAGTGTACGGATATGTGACCCATCGACATCGGCGTCGGTCATAATGATAATTCGGTGGTACCTAAGATGTGCAACTGAAAAGTCATCTTTACCGATACCGCAGCCTAGCGCTTTTATCAAAGTTCCAATTTCAGCAGAACTGAGCATTTTGTCGAAGCGAGCCTTTTCAACATTAAGAATTTTGCCTTTTAGCGGCAGAATAGCCTGATTTTTTCTGTTGCGCCCTTGTTTGGCGGATCCTCCTGCAGAGTCTCCTTCCACTATATAGAGTTCTGATAAGGCTGGATCTTTTTCCTGGCAGTCTGCGAGTTTTCCTGGCAATCCAGCCATATCAAGTGCTCCCTTCCTTCGGGTCATCTCTCTGGCCTTTCTGGCGGCCTCTCTGGCGCGAGCTGCATCGATCATTTTGCTAACTATTTGTTTTGCTTCAAGTGGGTTTTCGAGCAAGAAGTCGGTGAAGTGGCTGACCATTTCTTTTTCAACAGCTGTTTTTAATTCTGATGATAAAAGTTAGTCTTATGTTTGAGATGAAAACTTGGGGTCTGGGACCTTTACGGAAATTACTGCTGTTAAGCCTTCTCTTGCGTCATCACCTGTAGTGGCGACTTCTTTGCCTTTTTTTGCAGCGACTTCTTTATCAATGTAGGTTTTTAATACCCTGGTAAGGGCACCCCTAAACCCCGCGATGTGTGTACCACCGTCTCGTTGAGGAATATTATTTGTGTATGGGAAGACGTTTTCTTGGTACGTGTCATTCCATTGCATCGCGATCTCTACGCAAATACCGTCTTCTTCGCGCTGTGCGATGAAATGGAATATTTTATTTATCGGTGTTTTGTTGGTGTTGAGATACTCAACAAACGCCCTTAGCCCGCCATCGTAGCGGTATGTATCTTCTTTTCCAGAGCGCTCATCTTTTAGATGGATTGTGACTCCAGCATTAAGAAAAGCCAGCTCTCTTAGTTTTTTGGCAAGAATGTCGTAGTGGAATTCGATGTTTTTGAAAGTAAGCGGGGAGGGTTTGAAAAATGTTTCTGTCCCAGTTGCGTTTGTTTCACCTACTACAGCCAATGGCGCTTGTGGGACGCCGTGCTTGTAAAATTGCTCGTGAACTTTTCCGCCACGTCTGATTGTTAACTTGAGATCTTCAGAAAGAGCGTTTACGACAGAGACGCCTACTCCATGCAAACCTCCGGAAACTTTATAACTATTGTCGTCAAACTTTCCTCCGGCGTGAAGCACTGTCATTATAACTTCGGCTGCAGATACTCCTTCCGCATGCATATCTGTTGGGATTCCTCTGCCGTTATCAGTAACTGAAACGCCTTCTCCCACGTGCACTATTACCGTAATCTCATCACAATGGCCCGCCAACGCTTCATCAATCGAGTTATCTACCAACTCGAAAACCATATGATGCAAACCTGTTCCGTCTTCGGTGTCTCCAATATACATGCCAGGTCTTTTTCGAACTGCATCCAGTCCTTTTAGAACCTTGATACTCGATGAGTCGTAGGTTGATTCCGTAGTCATAAATTTCTCCGATTAGACTGCTGGCTTAACAGCGTATATTTTACCATGTTCCACGTGGAACTTACCTGATGTGCCTGTTAATTCTGCAAGGAAAGAAAAGGCCTCTTGTGATATTGAAGTGAAAATACATTGATCTTTATTCTCTTTTAAAGCCTTTAGCACGGAGGCGCAACTTGTCTGATCAAGTTCGGAAGCTAGGTCGTCTATAAGAAACACGGTTGAATAACTTTGGTTGCCCTGACATAGTTTTTTATGTTCCATATACTTGCTCATCGATATTTTTAACGCACAGGCAACTAGTTTAATCTGACCCCTGCTGAAGGTCTCCGCGATAGGACTTCCTTTCGACGTTATAAGTATTTCTGCCCTATGTGGCCCACATGACGTAGCTCTGTATTTGATATCTTTGCCTTTTGATTCACCGAGGGCTTGAGCTAAGTCTATTCCAGGGAGCCAGCCTTTTTTGTATTGAATCTCTAGACCCTTGAGTGTGCCCGGGAAAAATTCGGAAAGTGTACCCATTAAAAAAGGAACATATTCTGAGATTAGCACTTTCCTGTGCTTATTTATCTCTTCCCCAACTTTAGACAACTCACTATCCCAAACTTTTAGCTGGGCTAATAGATCCGTTGGGCTTTGTTTCAACAGTGCATTTCGTTGCTGGATAAGTTTCCGATAGTTTCTCCAACAAATCAGATAGGAGTGTTCCACGTGGAACAATGCCCAATCAAGAAATCTCCTTCTTACACTAGCACCGCCATCTACCAGCAAAAAAACATCCGAATTTATTACTTGAACTGGCAAAAGAGTAGCGACTTCTTTCCAACTGGATTGGGGGTTTGTATTTAACCGAAGGGCAGGGTGCGAAGATGATGCTCGCTGGAGACCGATACGATCCCCTGTATCAAGCTCAGAATAAAGGAAAAACTCCGTCGCTGTATCAGCCAGCAAAGGTTCTACTTTGCTGGTTCTAAATGACTTACCAACACTCAAGACATGGATTGCCTCAAGCAAACTCGTTTTCCCGCTCCCATTATCCCCGAAAAAAATGTTAAAGCGAGGGCTCAACTCCAGGTCCACATTCTGAAGATTCCTGAAGTTATCAACCTTCAATCGATAGATTATAGCCATCGGTGCAGACCCGAAAAGGCCAAGCAAAGACCACTTAAGCGCCTAAACATCAAAGACGCATTGGCATGACTACATAAACAGCATCAGAAGGTGATACCGCCTCTACCAGAGCGCTGCTATTAGAATCCGACAATGTAAACTTAACTTTATCACTGTCCAATACGTTTAATACATCCATAAGGTAGCTAACATTAAAGCCAATTTCCAAAGACTCCCCTTGGTACTCAACAGATA
>JAUSPW010000172.1 GCA_030652635.1 Pseudohongiella sp.
ACCGATTTCAAAACGCTGCCCCATCAGAAACTCGGCGGTGTATTGCTCGGAGCTGTTTTCCTGATCGGTCTTGTAATACACACGACCTTTCATGCCGTCGAATTGTTTGTATGGAATCAAGTTGGCAACACCAGCAACGGCGTCTGAACCGTAAAGAGCGGCGCCGCCGTCGGTAACAATTTCCACCGAGCGCTGCGCGATCCCCGGAAGCAGAGCAGATACCGCACTTTCATTCACTGCACGACGACCATCCATCAAGGTCAGCGTGCTTTCGGTGCCCAGTCCGCGCAGGTTAAAACGCGCTGAGTTGGAGTCCTGTTGTCCATCCTGGGTAGCCAGCACAGAAGCAACGGTGTCGATGTTCTCCATGTAAGGCATGTCACGTAGATACTCACCAAGGTTAGCGGCACCTGAGGTCCACAGATCTTCCTGGGTAATGGTTTCAACGGGCGATGCATTGGTGAATTGGCTGTTGCGAATAAAGGAGCCTGTGACAACAACCTCTTCGATATCCTGCTCACTTTCGGTTTGTGTAGCCGCGGCTTGTGCATACAAAGCCGATGGCATCACAAACAAAGCTGCGGCACCCAGTAACAGCAAGTGTTTGGCAGCTTGGTGCGTTTTTGTCGATTTTTTCTGGCGGGCAGCAAACGTGGTACACGACTGTTTTAATCGCATATTCCCTCTCCATAATTTTGATTATTATTTTCTGGTGCCAATTCATGACGACGCAACATGAATTCGTTCACAAAACATCGAGGTTCTGGAACATTGACGTCTTGAATTTGACCTATAAAGCAGACTGATAAAAGAGGGAATCAAACTGACTGACGCACAATTGCGTCACTTCATCGACATACGCGTATTAAAGGCAGGATTTGGATAGTCAGGCCACACATTCAACGCTTGTGTAGCCTGACTCCAAACAAAAATTGTTCTAAAAAATCACAACGATTACCAGCCCGTTCGTGCTGGCTGAGCCGGATCAGATCTTAAAAACGCGATCAGATCCGCATGATACTGTTCCGGATATTCAAAATGCGGGTTGTGCCCGATACCGGGGTACAGCGTCAACTCTGCATTCTGAAGAGACTCAGCAACCATACGTGCTTGCCCGGCAAAATCATTCGTGAGACGGTCATCTGCCCCGCCTAACACCAGTGATTTGGTACTGATGTGTTGCCAGTCATAAACCACTGGGTCAATAAACAGAATGGCCTGCTGCCATGCACGGATTTTTGCCAGTAAAGGCCAGTCGGCGCTAAGCGTCTGACCGTATTGCATACGCACAAACTCAAGGTATTCAGGTTTGATCTCAGTGTTGTAGTAGCGCATGTGATTGGCAAGGATGGACTGATAGGTTGTGGTGGATTCCGTGCGCAGTGCGGCTTCTTCAATATCTCCCCAGGCGCGGCCCTGACGTTGATCCGTCATACCAATCTGATTGACCAGCACCATGTGTGACACATTGTTCGGATAGGTCATGGTGAAACGCGCAGCCAGCATACCGCCCATGGAGTGACCAACAATCGCTGCTTTTTCGATACCCAGATGATCAAGCAAGCGTTTTGAATCCGTCGCAAAAATGTGCAGGTTGTAAGGAATGTCCATTTTGGAGGACTTGCCATACCCAATACGATCAGGCACTACCACGCGAAAACCCGCCTCAGACAATGCGGTGATGGTAGGGCCAAAACCGATGCCTCCAAAATTCATACCGTGGAACAACATAGCTGTTTGGCCATTTGCCTGGCCGACGGGTGCGACATCCATGTATGCCATGTTGCCGCGTTTACCAAAATGTGTCACTGGTAAAAAATGCACCGGATGCGGGTAAACAATTTCGTCCATGGTGGATGAGATCGGACCCCAGTCAGCGGGCGGCTCGCTGGGTGGTGTGCCGCTCTGGGCATACACACTACCGGCTGTCAGCGACAAACCGGCCACCAAGGCCAGTGCACTGAAGGTTTTCAGCATATACAATTTTGACATTACGCAGTCCTCTGTTTTTTTGTTGTCATTTTAGTCAATCAGGCGATTTTCATACCAACTCGTTTTACTTTGCCATCTTCTACCGATGCGATACTCCATACAAAACCCTGCCATTCGATCTGGTCACCTACCACAGGTTTGCCTCCCATCTTAACGGTCAGAAACTCTCCTATCGACTGAGACGCGACCAACGGTTCCGGATGCAAGCCATAGATAGGTGCCAAGTCCTGTATGCGGGCCGCAGCATCCAGAATAAAGTCACCAAAAAACCAGTCATTGAGTTCTTTGGCGGGGGCAACACTGAACAATTTACCCAGTGCAGGTAAATCATGCTCATGCCCGACTATACAGAGAATATCATCGGCCAGTAACCGCGTACTACCGGTCGGATGCAGAAGCTCGCGCCCTCTGAACAAGGCCGCGATGCGAGTGCCTTCGGGCATGCGCAATCCGCGCAGCTCTTTACCAATACACCACTTTTCAGCACCAAGCCGATAAACAAACAGCTCCCACTCACTGGTTGGATGAATCTCCAGACCGGCTCTTGAAATTGGCTGGGGCTGCGATGGTATCTGGACCTTGGCCAGACGCGTCGCGAATGGAATGGAGCTGCCTTGCAACAATAAGGACACCAACACCACAAAAAATGCCAGATTGAAGTACAACTGAGCATTGGGCAGTCCGGCCATTATTGGGTATACCGCAAGAATGATCGGCACAGCGCCACGCAGACCCAGCCAGGATATGTACCAACGCTCTCGCATTTTGAAGCGACTGAAAGGCACCAGACTGATAAAAACTGCCAAAGGCCTCGCCACAAAAATGATGCCCAACGCCAGCAGCAAGCCGGGAACCGCTATTGGCAACAAGTCTGATGGCGTCAATAACAAACCGAGGACAAGGAACATACCGATCTGGCTTAACCATGCCATGCCATCGAGCACACTGAGGATGGACGGGCGGCTGCGCAGCGGTTTGTTACCCAGATACAAACCGGCCAGATAAATGGCAAGAAACCCGCTGCCACCCACATTGGAGGTCAACGCAAAAATAAATAATCCGCCACTGATCGCCAGCAGTGGATAAAGACCATTGGCCAAGGTTGAGCGATTGATAAGCTGTAGCAGCAGATAACCACCCAGGCCGCCCAGGATCACGCCCAGGCCGAACTGCTGTACCAGCATCCATGCAAATGCTAGAAATGATACGGTTTCTGCATTCTGTGCTTTGGCAACGATATCAATCAGAGCAACCGTCAGGAATATTGCCATCGGGTCATTACTGCCCGATTCAATTTCGAGTGTAGCGCGCACACGTTCGTTGATATTGCGACCACCCAGTAGGGAAAACACAGCGGCAGCATCTGTGGAGCCCACAATGGCACCAATCAGCAGCCCTTGCAGCAGATTCAGATCAAATAGCCAACTGGCCATTGCACCGGTCAGCGCTGCCGTAATCACCACACCAAACGTTGCCAGAGACAGTGCCGGGCCTAAGGCCACTTTAAAAGAGGCGACCTTGGTCCTTAATCCACCATCAAACAGAATGATGGCCAGCGCCAGATTGCTGGCGACAAATGCCAAAGAGTAGTTATCAAACAGAATGCCGCCAATGCCATCTTCACCGGCCAACATGCCGACACCCAGAAAGATAAGCAGAATTGGAATACCGAAACGCGAGGAAAGCGCACTGACCAATACGCTGAATCCGACCAGCAGCGAGCCGATCAGGAACATAGAGTTCATGGTCAGTAGATCCATACGATTTCCCTTATACAGGGTGAGTTTGGCTCGGGTGATCCGGAATCCGGATTATCGGCCAACCGTCAGTGACTTGTCAGTCACTGAACGGATGACGAAGAATAATCGTTTCGTCACGATCAGGCCCGGTGGAGATGATATCCACGGGCGCTTCAATCTGCTGTTCAATAAACCGGATATAGGCTCGTGCGTTTTCAGGCAACTCTGCCAGTGAACGGGCACCGACCGTTGACTCACTCCAGCCCGGCAGCTCTACATAAACCGGTTTGAGTTTCTCATAGCTATCAACGGTCATGAAGGCACTACCAAAGTCTTCACCTTCACTTTCGTAGGCGACACACACCTTGATGGACTTCAAACCGTCCAGCACATCCAGTTTGGTCAGACAAATACCGGTCACGCTGTTGATGCGTATTGCCAGCTTTACGGCAGCGGCATCAAACCAGCCACAACGACGGGCGCGCCCGGTGGTTGCACCACGCTCCATACCCACTGTTGACAGATGGGTGCCGATTTCATCAAACAACTCTGTCGGGAACGGACCTGACCCCACGCGTGTCGTGTAAGCCTTGGTAATACCCAGCACGTAATCAAGATACAGAGGGCCGTATCCACTGCCAGTCGCGGTGCCGCCTGCAGTGGTATTGGACGAGGTTACAAAGGGGTAAGTGCCGTGGTCGATATCCAGCAACGAACCCTGCGCGCCTTCAAACATCAGGTGATCACCCGCTTTGCGATGCGCATGAATCAGCTCAACGGTATCGGCCAGCATGGGTCTGACCTGCTCAGCGTAGGCGAGGATATCAGCCAGTGTTTTGTCGTAGTCAACAGGCGCTACCTGATAATAATGGGTCAGCATGAAGTTGTGATAATCCATGACTTCGCGCAAACGGCTGGCAAAGTGGCCGGCATTAAACAACTCGCCCATGCGGATACCACGGCGAGCCACCTTGTCTTCATAGGCTGGACCGATACCACGTCCGGTTGTGCCGATTTTGCCGGCACCCAGGCGTTGTTCACGTGCCTGATCCAGCGCAACATGAGATGGCAGGATGACCGGGCTGGCGCCACTGATCTTCAGGCGCTCTCGCACAGGTATCCCCTGCGCTTCAAGCTCACCGATTTCTTTGAGCAGAGCTTCGAGGCTGATCACCACACCGTTGCCGATTACACAGGTGACGCCGGCGCGCAGCACGCCTGACGGAATCAGGTGAAGTACGGTCTTTTTGCCACCAATAACCAGAGTATGACCCGCATTGTGACCACCCTGAAATCGGGTAACCACTGCAGCCTGCTCAGTGAGAAGGTCAACAATCTTGCCTTTGCCTTCATCACCCCATTGTGTGCCTAAAACAACAACGCTCTTACCCATGTTCCCCGTACTCTGTATGTAATCTGTAGGAAGTGCTTAAATCACCCTGTCGCCAGAGCGGCGCGGATTGTATCTCAAGCAGGCGTAAGGTCAACCACCTGCCACTGACCTGATGAGTCTGACACGATACATCGCGTAGCATTTAATTCTTTGATCAAGCTCACATCGGGCTCACCATCACCCAAATGTGTCACTACCGCATGCCCTTCAGCTCGCAGTTTTTGGACCAGCAACAGCAGCGCAGGCTGATCAACATCAGGCGCAAGAATAACACAGCGGCGCGGATAGGCTCGGTTACTGAGTCGGGCCAGTGTTTTTAAATCCACATCAAAACCGGACGCCGGCCGCGCGCGCCCAAACACTTCACCGATGTCATCGTAGCGTCCGCCTTTCGCGACTTCACTGCCGTGAGCTGGCGTATAGGCAGCAAAGACAATACCCGTGTGGTACTGGTAACCGCGCAATTCGGACAGATCAAAACCAAACGAGACATCTGGCAAGCGCTGTTGCACGCGTTCAGCGATCTGGCTGAGCTCATCCAGCGCTGTGCGGACAGACTGCGGCGCATGGGCAAATATCTGTTCAGCACTGCGCAATACACTGGCATCACCACTCAGGCGAGACAGGGATTTGATCATGCTGCACAGCGACGGATCGCTTAGCTGCAAGTCCAGCAGGCTGTCCACCCGGTTATAGGCTTTGCGCTGCACTACATCAAACAATTCGCTTTCAGCATCTTTATCCAGTTCAGCGGCTGCCAGCAGATTACGGAAAATACCCACATGACCCAGCACAATATGAACAGGACTGATGCCAGCGAGTCGCAAGGTCTCTGCCATTAACACAATCAGTTCAACATCGCAGGCAGTGCCTGGATGCCCAAACAATTCAGCACCAATCCTGATGGGCGCGCGTGAACTCAGCAGGCCTCGTGGCAGGGTATGCAGTACGCTGTCGGCATAACACAAGCGAACAGGCCCATCACGATGAAGGTTACGTGCATCAATGCGCGCTACCTGCGGGGTAATATCCGCACGCACTCCCATCATTCGGCCACTCAGTTGATCAGTGATCTTGAAGGTATGAATATCGAGATCATGAGATGAACCCACAAGAAGCGAGTCCAGAAACTCGATCAATGGGGTTATGACCAGCTCATAACCCCAAGCTTGATACAGGTCCAGAATCTCTCGGCGCAGTGTTTCCAGCATCAAGGCTTGTGGAGGTAGTACTTCCTCCACGCCCTCTGGCAGCAGCCATCGGTCAGCACGTGTCATGTTATTGTCCTGCCCAGATTTCCTGGCCCTGCTTTTGTCTTTGGGTCTTCCATGTACTTACGGAGCAGTATCGCTACGCATGTATTTGAAATAATCGCTGTCTGGTTGCATCAGCAATACATCACTCTTGGAGTTAAAGGTATCGCGGTACGAGTTCAGGCTGCGTGTGAACGAGTAAAACTCTGGATCTTTAGTGAACGCGCTGGCGTAGATCGCTGATGCCTGTGCATCACCTTCACCGCGTACCAGTTCAGAATCACGATAAGCTTCTACCAGTAACACAGCTTCCTGACGGTCTGCATCCGCTTCGATGCCAATAGCCAATTCGTTACCACGTGAGCGCAGTTGTTGTGCTTCACGCTGACGCTCAGAGGTCATACGCTCGTATACCGAGGATCGCACATCATCAGGCAGGTCGATACGCTTGACGCGCACGTCAATCACTTCGATGCCATATTCCTGTGCGGTGTACGTGTTCAGCTCTTGTGTCAGTTGCTGCATCAGTGAGTCGCGCTGACCGGACACCACTTCTTGCAGATCCCGCTCACCAAACTTGTTGCGCAGGCCGTCGTTGACACGTTGGGCAAGCAGAGAGTTGGCGCGAGACTCATCTCCGGACGTTGCTGTATAGAAGCGCTCCACATCAACAATGCGCCACATGGCATAGGAATCAACCAGCAAAGCTTTCTGCTCAAGGGTCAAATAACGCTGCGGTGTTGCATCCACTGTCAGAACACGCGCATCAAACTTACGCACGGTATTGACATAAGGAATCTTGAAGTGCAGTCCCGGCGGTATGTCTGCTCTGACCATATCACCAAACTGCAGCATGACTGCGCGCTCTGTTTGACTAACCACAAACAAGGAGTTGGACACAACAGTCACAAGCAGAAATATAACAATACCTAATACTGTATTTTTCATTAACGTGGTCCTCGTGCTGGAACGGTCTGCACACGTGCGCGATCACCGGTTGTAGACTGGGAAGAAAGTTCGCGATTCACCTGATCAGCCAGATCGCGTATCTGCTGGCTGTTCAGTTGCAATCTTGATGTTGCGCCGGTGGCATCCGTCACCCCCTGCATCATACGATCCAGTGGCAGGAACATCATGTTGTTACCGCCTTCGACATCGACCAGCACCTTACTGGTGTTGCTCAACACTTCCTGAATAGCGTCAATGTACAGACGCTCTCTGGTTACCGCTGGAGCACGCTGATACTCGGTCAATAACTGTTCAAAACGGGACGCTTCACCTTCCGCGCGGGCAATTACCTGGTCGCGATAAGCATTGGCCTGTTCGATGATACGCTGAGCCTCACCACGCGCTTCCGGAATAACCCGGTTCGCGTATGCAAGCGCTTGGTTTTGCGCACGTTGTTCATCTTCACGCGCTCGAATCACATCATCAAAGGCGGCTTGCACAGCAATAGGCGGCTGCGCATTCTCGACGTTGACCTGCGTGATCATGATACCCGTGCGATAAACTTCCATGTAGCTCTGGGCGCGGTTACGCACCTCGGCAGCGACATCAGCACGACCTTGAGTCAATACGCGATCCATGGTGGTACTGCCGACTACGTGACGCACGGCAGATTCAACCGCCTGGTCAAGACCAAGCTGCGGATCGCGCACCATCACTGCGTAGGCCATCGGATCAGCAACCACAAATTGCACAGAAATCGCCACTGTCACGATATTCTCATCAGTGGTCAGCATGTCGCTGGAGTAGGAGCGCGTGTTAACCCTGGAAATATTAACTTTTTCCACCTGATCGATCAGCGGAGGGTTCCAGCGCAGACCTGGTAACACTACTTCTTCCTGAATTTCACCGAAGCGCAGAACAACACCCCGTTCTGCTTCATCAATCGTGTAAAAGCCCAGTGCTGCCCAGACAACCGCGGCCAGCACAACCAGCCCGCCCAGCAATCCAATGGAGGCGCCGCTGCTCACAGACCCGCCGCTGCCGCTGCCGCCAGAACTGCCGCCACTTTTACCACCCAACAAGCCGTTCAGGGTTTTGCTGAGCTTGCGAATCACTTCGTCAAGATCGGGCGGACCACCTTGGTCATTTCCACGGCGACCGCCCCCGTTACCACCCCAGGGATCGTTACCATTACCTTTGTTTCCAGGTTCATTCCAGGCCATCGTTTACTCCATACCCATTCAGTTCGGGGGCGATTTTAACGAATTATTACGCGTAAACACAGCTTTTCAGTTCAGTGACCAAAAGCCGCGCGAGGATTCAAGCTGAGAGATCCATTGAGTTCGGCCCACTGTCTTCCAGCAGCAAACGCTCAAAGTCCTGTCTCGGCAATTTGATATTCAGAACCGTTTGTCCCTGGTCATTGATCGTTTCGTGACTGACCGCCCCGCGCGAGTACAAGCGGGCACGCAAACGCCCCTGGTCGGGTGTCAATGTCAACTCTTTGACCACCACATCATCGGTGACCATTTCACTGATGGCAGCCAATAACAAATCGATGCCAGCGCCAGTTTTTGCCGATACCCAGACCCTGAAGGGTTTCCCGTTCTCACCACGATCAATTTTTGGCTCAAATCCGGGCATCAAATCAATTTTATTGAGCACCTGAATACACGGAATTGCTTCAGCACCAATCTCCGTCAACACTTCATGCACTTGTTCGATATAGTAATCATGTGCCTCATTGGCAATATCGACCACGTGCAGTAATAAATCTGCCTGTACGGTTTCTTCCAGTGTGGCGCGAAACGCCTCCACCAGTTTGTGCGGTAAATGACTGATAAATCCAACCGTATCAACCAGCACAGCCTCACCAAAAGAGGGCAACTGAATTTGTCGCAACGTAGCGTCAAGCGTCGCAAACAGCTGATCAGCCGCGTAAATACCTGCATGGGTTATAGCATTAAAAACCGATGACTTGCCCGCGTTTGTGTATCCCACCAGCGAGATGACCGGGATTTCGGCGCGCTTGCGCGAGCGACGCCCCTGTTCACGCTGGGCTCGGACTTTCTCCAGGCTCTTGTTAATATTTTTGATGCGCTGACGAATCATGCGCTGGTCAAGTTCCAGCTGGGTTTCGCCGGCACCGCGCAGATTGACACCTCCCTTCTGTCTGTCAAGGTGTGTCCATCCGCGTTTTAGTCGGGTGACGGAGTGCTGCAACTGGGCAAGTTCAACTTGCAATTTGCCTTCGTAGGTAATGGCGCGCTGACCAAAAATATCCAGAATCAGGCCGGTTCGGTCCCTGACCCGGCACTTCAGCACTTTCTCCAGATTGCGCTCCTGGCTGGGCGACAAGGTGTGGTTAAAAAGCACCAAGTCGGCTTTGTGCTCTTGCACAGCCGCAGCAATTTCTTCGAGCTTACCCTCACCTACAAAGGTTCTTGCATCCGGCGACTTCCGACTTCCCTTGATAAAGCAGACAGGATCAGTGCCGGAAGATCTCGCCAGCTCTTCAAATTCAACGGGATCTTCCTGTTCGCGCAGTGAATTAAATTCAATGTGAACAAGTACGGAGGTTTCCCCCCCCTCAGGACGCTCAAAGAACAATCAAGCCCTCGATTCAGGCCATATTACCTGTAGTAGCAGAGTCATCGTCGTCCGGGCCAAATTCGCCACCCTGTGAAGGGATCTTGACGGT
>JAUSPW010000354.1 GCA_030652635.1 Pseudohongiella sp.
GCGCACTCCGATCGGAGTGCAGTACACACACACGCCCGATGCGCACTCCGATCGGAGTGCAAGGTCAATCACCCACCCAGCAAAGACTGCCGACAGGTGAGTAACATTAGCTGCCGAAACAGATTCTGCACCTCAGGAGCCCCCGCGTCATGCACCGACGCACAATCCCAATTGAGACAAATACGCCGGGTTTCAGCATCAACAACCTGCAAAACAGGTCTACCTTCCTGCAATTTTGCGTATATTAGATATCCAGACATAATGGTTACCTCCTTGTCTCAAATGATAATCATTATCATTTAAATAGTAAATGGATAAATACACGCTATGATTTTTGCTGTTTTAGGTTTACTGCTCGTGATCAGCGCCTATGTTCCCCAGCTCTGGGTACGACACATGATGAAAAAACATCACCGCGAAGATCCTGATATGCCAGGCACAGGCGGCGAACTTGCCAACCACCTCGTTCAACGCTTCCAACTCGACGGCATAGTGGTAGAAGAGACCGACGAAGGCCGCGACCACTTCGATCCCGCTGCCAAAGCGGTAAGACTCAGCCCAAGTAATTACCACGGCCGCTCCGTCACAGCCGTCGCAGTGGCTGCACACGAAGTAGGCCATGCCATCCAATGTTTCCGCAACGAACCAATTTTTGAGCTGCGCAAAGAGTACATGCCACTGGCATCAAAACTGGGCAAATGGGGCATAGCCCTCATGATGTCAGTACCCGTCGCCGCTATTGTGCTGCGCTCACCCATTGCCATCGGTGTGGTGATTGGACTGAGCGTGATTCTCCAGTTGATGGGGGCCTTAGCGTATCTGATTGTATTGCCCGAAGAGTGGGATGCCAGTTTTAACAAAGCCCTGCCAATTCTGATCGAAGGTGAGTACATCACAGAGGAACAGCATAAAGGCGCGCGACAGGTGTTAAGAGCTGCGGCCCTGACCTATTTTGCGGGTGCGTTAGCCAGTATTCTCAACATCGGACGCTGGTTGATGGTGTTGCGGCGCTGATTCGACGTCGACAATTGCTGATCGCCCGTCTATTCTCGCAGTCATCAGTCTGCACTAGTGTATGGTGTCACCCATGCACTGATGCATAACAATTAAAACAACTGCTGCCGGGACTACCGTGTTTGATTCAACAATCACTCTGCCAGTGTGGTTCTTTATTCTGCTGCTGGTCGCTGCCACTTACGCAATTTTGATGAGTGTGCTGTTTCCCAGTGTGCGCTGGTATGTCCGGCGTCGGCTCAATCGGGCGGTAGACCGGCTCAACACCAATCTTCAGATTCGAATTCGCCCTTTGCAACGCACGCGCCGCCAAGTCCTGATTGATCAATTGATGTTTGATCAGGATGTGATTGCGATGATCGAGCAGATGGCACAGCAAGAGAACATCCCTCGAGATGTGTTACAGCAACGCGTGCTGAGTTATGCACGTGAGATTGTGCCCTCGTTTAATGCCTATGTGTATTACCGTGCGGTGTACTGGATCTCAAAGAAGCTCTCTCGATTCATCTACCGGGTGCGTGTCGCCGCTGCCGACCCTGCCGGTCTTAGTAATATAGATCCGGATGCCACCGTGGTGTTTGTGATGAACCATCGCAGCAACATGGATTATGTGCTGATCAGTTATCTTGCTGCCGAGCGTGTGACCTTGTCTTTTGCGGTGGGCGAGTGGGCGCGTGTTTTCCCGTTGGACATGTTGATTCGTGCCATGGGTGCGTTTTTTGTGCGACGTGGATCGCAGAACCCACTCTACCGGAAGGTGCTTGAGCGTTACGTGTGCATGGCAACTAAAAGTGGAGTTTGCCAGGCGGTGTTTCTGGAAGGCGGCTTGAGCCGCGATGGTCGGCTGGGCCAGCCAAAACTGGGATTTCTGGATTACATTCTGCGCAACTACGACTGGCAAACAGATAGGCCTGTGGTTTTTGTGCCTGTCAGTATCAACTATGACCGAGTGCTTGAAGATCACAACATGGTGTCCTGGGAAAGCAAAGACAAGCGTCTGACTGCGCGTCAGCACCTGGCACGACTGCGACAGTTCCTTGGCAATAATCTTTTTGTCAGCTCAAAAGTACGATGGTTGCGTTACGGATACGCCAGTGTGAATTTTGGTATACCGATTTCCATGCGCGAGTATTGCAGCAACAACAATGTCGACTTCAACCATCTGAGCAAAGATCAACGCATCAACAAAATCGCTGACCTTGCTGAGGTGCTGATGGCTGCCTTGAGGTACGTAATGCCAGTGATTCCGGTACCCGTGATCTCATCGGTTTTGTTGCGGGCGGGTGAGGAGACATTGACCTCCCTAGAGATTGTCAGTCGCAGCGACGAGTTGCTCGACCTGATGATAAGCAACGGTGCAGCCATGAAAGAGGCGGAAAAACCGCGCTCGCGCACCCTGTTAAAAAGTCTGGAGTTATTGACCGCGCGTGAATTTATCGTGGAAGAGAATGACCGTTACCGCATCAATCCCGCGCACCGCATGCTTGTGGAGTACTACGCCAATTCCATCGCACACTGGTGGCAAGAAAAACCAGAGGCCTAAGCGCCACAAGAAGATACTGAGTGTCGGGAAATCCGCACCATCAAA
>JAUSPW010000178.1 GCA_030652635.1 Pseudohongiella sp.
GATCAAAAAATGATCCCTCCGTCCCCGGTCTTGGACTATAACAAGAGAAAAGGGAGCTCTTGTTATGAGAAACATTGTGATTGGCGCGGATGGAACCTGGAACAAACCTGACCAGCTGGATCGTGGGCGGCAGGTGCCGAGTAATGTGGTGAAGATGGTGCGGGCCGTGGAGCGTCACGCGCCCGATGTGCCGCAGATTTGCTGGTATTGCACGGGTGTTGGCACGGCCGGTGTGATCGACAAAATGTGGGGCGGCGCCGCTGGCCGCGGTCTGTTTGGCAACATGCGGGAGGCCTATGCCTGGTTGATGGCGCACTACCGGCCCGGTGACCGGCTGTTTTTGTTTGGCTTCAGCCGCGGCGCATTTACTGTGCGCAGCCTCGCGGGCATGCTGCAGGTGTGCGGGGTGCCACAAGGGGTCCCGTCGTCGGGGTCAAGCTCGGGGTCAGAGCTGCCTGCGGCCGGGTTTCCGTCGGGGTCGGAGGTGCCAAAGGCAGCTCCGACCCCAATTATCAGTCAGGCAACGGGTTGGTCGGGGTCAGAGCTGCCTGCGGCACCTCCGACCCCATCGACCGGCGATGGCGGTGAATCGCTAGCGGAGCAGGCCGCCCGCATCTATCGCATCTCCGATCCCATCAAACGCGCGCAGGCCGGCGCTCAGTTCCGCGAAAAGTACCAGTGTCACACCGGGCATGTGCACTTTCTCGGCGTCTGGGACACAGTCGGTGCCATGGGGCTGCCCACCAAGGGCCCGCTGGGATGGGCGACACGTGCCCGCCACCGGTTTCACAACGTCCAGCTAGGCGACAACATCAGCCACGCTTACCATGCCCTCGCTATCAATGAGCAACGCGCGCCGTTTGAGCCTGCGCTGTGGCAACCGCCATGCCCGCCGCAGGTGCAGACTGTGCAGCAGATGTGGTTTCCGGGTGTGCATTCCAATGTTGGCGGTGGTTATGTGGATGCCGGGCTGTCCGATGTTGCGCTGCAGTGGATGATGGAAAGCGCCGCCAGTCATGGGCTGGTGCTCAATCCACAATATCTGGTAAAACGTGTGGATCCCAACGTGTTTGGAGAGCTGCGTGATTCCCTCACCGCCGCCTACCGCACGCCGCTCACCGGCATGCCGCGCCCTCGTGTTGTCGGCAGTGGTGCGCTGGGCGAAGCGCTGCAGATGTCCGTACAGCAGCGCTGGGTTTGCCCCAGCCGGCCGGATGAGTTGCCGTTTGTGCCGTTAGGGGACGGAGGGATCAAAAAATAACCAACCCGTCCCCGGGTAAAACAAACCCGGGTAAAACAACCCCGGGGTATAACCAGGAGACCAATAATGCAACGTCGCAATTTTCTGAAGGGGGCGGCAGCCTTGTTGGGCGCGATCCCGATAAACGCGGCGTTGTCTGCGGAGGCTGTGCCGGGATTGACGCCTGTGCCGGCTTTAACCCCAGCGCCCACGCCTGAGGTCAGTGCGCACCTGTTGAGCAGGTCACGTCCGTTGGCGCCGATCATCGCCAGTCCCGATCGTATTATCGAGATGAACGTCTGCACGCGCCCGTTTCGCCCGCAAGGTCCACGCATTGAGTATGAGCGCATCGGCCGCAAGGACGTTGTCCACAATTATGGCCACGGCGGCAGCGGATGGTCGTTGTCCTGGGGAACGGGGCAGATTGCGGTGGACATGGCCAAGGTTCACGGGCGCAAGGAACTGGCGGTGATTGGCTGCGGCGCGATTGGTTTGACCACGGCATTGGTGGCGCAGGAGGCCGGGTTGAAGGTAACGATTTACGCGAAGGAGCGGCCGCCGTATGTGGCGTCGTATCGGGCAACGGGTTCGTTTACACCCGACTCGCGGATCGTCAGCGCGCAGTATGCGTCGGATTTTGCAGCGCAGTGGGAACTGATGGCTCGCAGATCGTTCCGGCGCTTTCAGTCATTATTGGGCACTCAAGGCCATCCGATTGAGTGGCGCGACATGTACAGCCTGTCTGATTCTCCGCCCGGCGCACCGCGCCCTCCTGTGCATTCCAGCGAGCCTGAATATCCCAGCCTGGAGCGTGAACTGCTGCGGGATATCACGCCGAACACCATCACCGTGACGTCGCACCCATTTCCTGCGGCCTTTGCATACAAGCGCCCGGCGATGCTGTTTAACATCGCGGAGTATACCCGCGTGTTGATGGCGGAATTCTTCGCCCATGGTGGCAACATTGAAACCTTGGTGATGCAGGATAAGCGTGATTTTGCGGCCATTCATGAACGCACCATCATCAATTGTACCGGCTACGGCGCGCGCGCCTTGCTGGGCGACGATTCCATCATCCCGGTGCGCGGGCAGACCGCGAAATTGATTCCGCAACCGGAGCTGGATTACGGCTTCTTTTATGGCAGTCGACGCGTGTCCGTGTATCCGCGCCGCGACGGATTGCTGGTGCAGGCCCAGGCCGAAGGCGACTTCAACAATGACCGCGAGGCGCTGGATCCCGAAGAATCTATCAGCGCCGTGCAGCGTCTGGCCGAGATTGTTGGTGCGATGAAGGGGTAGGGGACGGAGAGGGGTAGGGGACGGAGGGATCAAATTTTGAT
>JAUSPW010000187.1 GCA_030652635.1 Pseudohongiella sp.
GGTATAGCTGTTGATGCCGGAAGGGTACGTAGAAATCGCCCAAGGTATGCATGGTCAACACGGGAACCTCAAAGTCGCCATGGATTTCCGGCAACCAGCGCACACCGTCATTGCGCAGCGCGTTAACGCCACGATCGGCACTGACACGCGGCATCATGTCATTAAACGCCAGTTCCTCGGCGGTCGGCGTATCACCTGAGGTCCACCGATAAACACGGTCGGTATTGTCGTAAAGATTACGATCCAGCACACCACGTACTGTGCCGTCATCACCGCCGCTTCCCATCACAGTGTTTTGGAAGTTTGAGCGGAAGCCAAATTCAAAAATCGGGCGCTTGCCGCCGGTTAACATCTGTGCCATCAGCATCAGACGCTCACCATTCGGACTGGCAGGCTCCCAGGTTGGCGCACCGGTCTGAGGATCCGTTTGGAACAGCGCTCGCACCACAGGTCCCGGATTCAGCAGCCGGGTTTCATTGTTCATTTGTCCATAAAGGGCCGGGAACTCTGAGTACGGCATGTACGCGTATCCCGCCAGCATTTGTGCGAGGCGACTGTAGTCTCCCAGCCACTGGAACTGGTTCTGCTCAGCCTGACAAAACGGCGCTGCTCCGGCGTATGGCACTGGAAACAATGTGCGCTGCATATTCTCGCGCTCAACCGCAGCTGCCGCTGTGTGACCACCGAGCGAGGTACCTGCGATCAGATACTGTGAAGGCGCATTCAGACTGGCATTCCAGTCGCGCTGCAGATAGTCAACCAGCTCCAAGGCCAGTTTGTTGGTGTCTTCCACACCGGCGCGCACATCGTAGAAGTTGGCAGAATACGACGATGCTGCCCACGCATATCCGGCAGCCAAGACCGCTTCACGAAACGCTGCCGGCGGTAACGATGGCGCCAACTCGGCACCCACACCACGATAACCATGGGTGTACATCACCAAACCATTGCCGTTCCAGCCGTCAGGAATCTCTGCGGTATACACAGCATCGCCTTGCAGCGCGGCGTAAGATCCATAAAAAGCACGCGCCCCTGGACGCGCCTCAAAGGCCAGCTCTGCCGCTGGTGTAAACCGACGGGTATCATGCTCTCTTGAACCAGCGCTACCACTGCCTGTACCGGCACACGAAACCACCACAGCCGTGCTGATACTCAATGCAATCATCGCGCGCAAGGCTGCGTGTTTACTGTGAATTGCTCTCATGTTTTACCCTTTTTTTTAATTGGGGACGGGGTTTAAGGAGGGGACGGAGTGATCATTTTTTGATCCCTCCGTCCCCTACTATACCCTCCTATAAAACGTTAAAACTCAAACCGGCGTTTTTCTGCAGCCGCTCAATCAGCAGCTCACCCAGGGCTGCACCTGAGGTCCAGATGCCGCCGCCAGCCGCTTGCGGATTTTTAAGTAGGCAGACAGCACTTTCTGCAATCATTTTTGAGGTTGAACCGTAACCTGGATCTTTGTCGCCCTTGACACTGACCAGCAGCCGGTTGCCCTGATCATCCGCGCCTGAAAACAATACTTCATAGAAGCCGCTTTCGCGCTCTTCTTTGCTGGGACCTTCGCCGGGCTTTAAGGTACTCGCAGCCATGGATTTGTCAGCCGCAACTGCTTTGGCCGTGGCTTCGCCCGGCTCGCCGGGACCGGTCAGCAACATCTCATCGTAAACAAAACATTTGCCCCAGGGATGGCCTAACAAAAAATTGCTGCGGTGTATGTTTTTAGTATTGATGGTCGCCATCACAAATGGCGCAGACCAACTGTTCAAATCGTCATCAAACACCGGCGCGGCGCCTGATGGCTGGTCGGCACCCAATACGCCCTCCGTCAGCGCAAAGGGTGTCATCATCACCTGAACCACTTCTGGTTTTTGGGCCGCCGCCGCCATGGTGGCTTTTAAACTCGCCAGTGTGCCTCCAGAGAAGCCGCCTTTCATCGCCTTAACCCGTCCTTTAACGCGGGACAACGGACCACCAAATTTTTCCTGGGCTTTTTGTTGCAAAAAGACCACGCCAAGATCAAACGGAATCGAATCAAAACCGCAAGAAAACACAATACGCGCACCGCTGGATTTCGCAGCGCTCCCATGAGCGGCAATCATGTCATGCATCCACGCCGGCTCACCACACAGATCCACATAGTCAGTACCCGCTGCGACGCAGGCTGCTACCAGATCCGAGCCATATAACTGATAAGGCCCCACGGTGGTGATTACTACTTTGGTGCCGGTCACCATGTCGTTTATCGACACCAGGTCCTGCGCGTCGGCGATCACAAAGGGCACCTCCATAGGCAGACCAATCTCATCGCGCACCTGCTCCAGTTTCTGGCGACTACGCCCAGCCATTGCCCAGCTGACTTCGCCATTCACACCATAACGCGTGTTCAAATACTCGCACACCAAGCGGCCGGTATAACCAGTTGCACCATACACAACAAGATCGAACTTCTGATTCGGGGACATCATCTTTTAGTGCTCCTGAAGGCGCTGCGGGAGGGGACGGAGGGATCATTTTTTGAT